>NZ_JBSMDE010000018.1:0-21692 GCF_056497305.1 Caldithrix sp.
AGGGAAGTATTCTAAACAGGTCATTCCTGAGGGTGCCGGCGAAAGCCGGAATCCTGGTCTCGGGTTGAAGCTCGAATTACGTTTTGCTTTGTGTAAAATTGGCCAGGGCCTTAGGCCTGATTTTTCAAAACCTCATTTAATTTTCTGGACAGCTCTTCCAGAGTGTAAGGTTTCTGAATGATTCGTCGGCTGTAGTCCGATTCAATAATTTTTTCCAGATGCTCATCGGCGTATCCCGTACCGAACAGGATAGGAATGGTTATTCCCATTTCCTCGGTCTTTTTTGCTAAAGCGATACCATCCATCTGAGGCATAATCAAATCTGAAATAATGGCGGCAATCTGTTCTCTGGTGTTGGCCAGGATTTCGAGCGCTTCTTTTCCATTTTGTGCGCTAAGTACACGATAATTCAATTTTTTAAGCAAAGCTTCCAATAACTGCCGCACATCAGAGTCATCTTCCACAATCAGGATTAATTGCCGGTCTCCCTGCGAAGTGCCTGAGGTCTTTTGCTCATAGAGCGATTGTTCTTCTACCTGATAATTGGGCCAATAAATGGAAAACGTCGTTCCCACGCCCAACTTACTTTCCACACGAATCGAAGCTTCATTCTGTTTGATAATTCCGTACACCGTCGAAAGTCCCAGACCGGTTCCCTTGCCCTCCTTCTTTGTGGTAAAAAAGGGCTCAAAAATGTGTTTTTTAACCTCTTCTGCCATACCGATACCGGTATCTTTAACCTGGATTAACACATGAGGACCTGGCTTCAAATCGATGTATTGGTCGGCTTCTTTTTTAGAAACGTCCACCTGACGCGTAATAATAACGATCTTCTTTTCATCGGCCTTTTCCTTCTCCAGGATGGCATCACGGGCGTTAACCACTAAATTCATCAAAATCTGATCAATTTGCGTAACATCGGCCTTAATGGGTTGAATGTGTTCATCCAATTGAAAGATCAGTTCAATATCCTCACTAATTAGTCGCCGAAGCAATTTCTGTGTGTCTTTCAAAATATCATTGATATTAACCTTTTGAGGAGAGATGACCTGTTTACGACTAAAGGTCAGCAATTGCGAGGTCAGATGCGAAGCTCTTTCGCCCGCTTTGTAGATTTGTTCCAAATAATTGTGGAGCGGATGATCTTTATTGATTAATTCCAGGCCTAATTTTGAAAAGCCATTAATGACGGTCAAAAGATTATTGAAGTCATGAGCTACGCCCCCGGTTAATTTACCCAAACTCTCCAGTTTTTGGGCCTGGTACATCTGTTCTCTTAATTGCTCTTCTGCCGAAATATCCCGTTGCACAGCTGCGTAATGAATAATTTCCCCCGCATCGTTTTTGATGGGGAAAAATACGCTTAAACACTTAAATAATTCACCGTTTTTTCGTTTGCAAATAACCGTACCCTGCCAGTTCTTACCCGTTTTAAGAATTTCCAGAAGATCCTGACAAAAAGAGTGATCATGTTCTTCGCTAAGCAGTATTTTAGGCGTTATATCTCTTAATTCATCCAGCGTATAACCGGTATTTTTTTCAAAAGCGGGATTGACATAAACAATCCGGCCATCGATATCGGTCACCAGAATCAAATCCAGAGATTGTTCCAGGACCTTGGCCATTTGTTTCAATTTATTTTCCAGTGCGCGTTGTTGGGAAAAATCCCAGAACGAAATCACAGCGCCGCGCACTTTATGATCAGAACGCAGTGGGTGAATGAGATAGCCAACAGGAAAGTACTGCCCGTCCTTTCTACGGAAAAACACATCGGTTGATCCTTCAAAGGTACCATTTTTGATAGCTTTTAAAATTTTATTAACTCTTTGCGATTTGGGTCTGTTGGGCTCATAACGTGGAGCGAGAATATACTGAACCTTTTTGCCAATGATTTCATCGCGGGAGTCATATCCCAGCAGCGTTAAACAACTATTGTTAACAAAAATACAATATCCCTCTTTGTCAATGCCCAGGATGCCCTCAGCTACCGAATTGATAATCTCGTCCATTTCCTGTTCTTTTTGGCTTAACTCATGTTCCGTTTTTTTATGTTCTTCAATCTCCCTGGCCAGGTGTTCATTGATCAGTTTTAATTCTTCATGCGCTTCCTGAAGGCGGCGTGTTCGATCAACGACCATTTCTTCAAGCTTCACCTGCAACTTTTGCAATTTTTCCTTCTCTTCCACCTCGCTTAAATCGGTAACAATTAAGCCGATATCAGCCCCGCTTTCACTGGGCATGGGATTGGCCGAAAACAACAGCGATTTCAATTTCCCATCATGAGGACGGACGTAATAGATTTTCTGACTTACAGCTTGTTGTTGCCCTTTATCTAAAATTGTGTTTAATTTTTCCAGTTCAGATGTCAGCAGAAAATCACTCAAAAAATGGCCGACAAGCTCTGTTTTATCAGAACCCAAAATATCTGCCAGTTTATTGTTGGAATACAGCACAATGCCTTCTTTGGAGAGAATGGCTGCGCCTTCGTTCATGCGTTCGATTAAAACACGGTAGGTAAAATCGGCCGTCCTTAGAGTGTAAATTTCCGGTTGTTCTTTTCCCTGAACCACAATGGCATCGATTTCTCCTTTACGGATGGCATCTATCGTATCTTCCGCTTCCCTTAATCTTTCTTCGAGTATTTTTAGTTTAAGTTGCAGATCTTGAGTCATTTTGATTTCCTCCCCATTCATCGACCTGAATGAATTGGGCTCTTATGACAGGCAGGAAAAAGTTTAGCGCTTTTGCCTGCTGTTTGATTTTTGCGATTACTTGGTCTGGCACATTGCCGATTAGCAGAGGAGCAACAGGCAGGATATTTTGAGTATCAGGAGAAGAATCCCGGTACACATCAAGCACCGTCAGATTATAATGAGATAAATTTTGATCGCAAATCTCACGTATTAAACGGATGGCCCATAACGATCGTTCAGTCATCCCACTTACTAATAAAACCATGGAAACATCTGTCCCTTTTTGGTTACCTGCCATTGGTTAATTCCAGAATTGCTTCCGCTTTGCCTAATTCGGATAAATCGCCCACAACCTTACGTTCTGGCGCCGGACTTAAACGGATTAAGGTGGGCAGGGCGATGATTTGTTTAACCCTGGCCAGAGACGGATTTTCAGTAACATCAATAATAGTTAATTCATAATTTTCTTTTAAATGCTTTTCACAGATTAATTTTAAATTAGTGATAGCCTGTAAAGAACGAGGTGATTGACCAGCAATGTACAATTCAAAAATCCATTTTTGAACCTTTGCCGAAGCCTTTTTGGGATTACTTTCAGACATGTTGTTCCTTTCTATGTTTCTCAGGAACGCATTTTTTGAATTATTTGTCTCTGTGCTTCCAGCTTTTGTTTCTGTTGTAATACTTGTTTGTGTTTTAACTCAAGCGTCTCTATTTCACTCTCAAAATTTGCTTTTAACAATTCGAGTTGATTATCAAATAATCTTCTACGATTGTCTATTAATTTTTGCAGCCTTTTCAGTTCCTGGTCCAGATTTTCCAGTTCCAAGTCTTCTTTGGTTTTCTGGGCCACACGCGCTGATCCGGTTAGCAATCCTTCGGTCCCTTCATAAATTTCAACTAATTGTATGCCCTGTGAAGTAATTAAAAATTCCCGTACTTGATTGGAATGTTTATGACCGCGCGATTTTAAGATGAACAGGGCTCTGTTTCGCTCGCCGGCTTGTTCAACATCACGTAAGATAATCCAGGTATCTACTATGGAAGAGATGGCCACATTCGTACGTTCGGTATGCTCGCCTCCTCCGGTCAAGCTTAACATAAAAGCTGTAATATTCTTTTCCTTCAGTAAATCCGTAAAACGCATCAGCATCAATTTGACATCGCGTTCTTCAGAATCGGTTAAAAAGCTATTAATTGGATCAATAACAATTACTGAAGGAGAAACTTTTTTGATTAAATCGATCAACTTGGCCAGGTGCATCTCCAGGCCAAACATGGTCGGACGTTGGGAATGAATTTCCAGCAAGCCAGCATCGATATGTTTTTGCAGATTGAATCCCACCGAAGACATATTGCGCACAATCTGCGCCGGAGATTCTTCAAAAGAAACATAAAGCGCTTTCTCTTTACGCTCACAAGCCGCATTGATAAAGGAAACCCCAATAGTACTTTTTCCAGTTCCGGCAGTTCCAGAGATTAGAACGGTACTGCCACGAAAAATACCTCCGTCGAGCATCTGATCCAGATCAGGTATTCCGGTACTGATGCGTTCTGAGGAAACCTGGTATTCCAGCCGCACAGAAGTAATCGGAAAAACAATGAGACCATCATCATGAATCAAAAAAGGATATTCGTTGGTTCCATGGCTCGAACCGCGATATTTTACAATGCGCAAACGTCGAGTAGCCACCTGTCTCTTTACGCGATTATCAAGGAAAATCACACAATCACTAACATACTCTTCTAAACCATAGCGTGTTACCGGAATCTCACTGGAAAGGGAAATTTCTGCCGTCACAACCGTAGTTAATTGGCGTTCCTTTAACCAGTGGAATAAACGACTAAACTCTTTACGGATTATTTCTTCTTTTTCAAAAAAAGTAAACAAGGCTTCCAGAGTATCTAAATGCACTCGTTTTGCACCAATTTCATTGACCGCAGCCTGGAGTCTTAAAAACAACCCTTCAAGGTCGTAGAGCCCAGCTTCATGCACTTTATTTCTTGATAGATCGATATAGTCAATGATGACCTTTTTTTCATTTACCAATTCTTCCAGATTAATCCCTATAGATCTGGCATAAAAAATTAAATCTTCTTCGGTTTCTTCAAAGGTTAAAATAACTCCATTTTCGTTCTGCTTAACACCCTGAGCAATAAATTGTAATCCAAAAAGCGTTTTACCTGTACCAGGCCCACCATATACCAGCGTCGGACGACCTGCAGGAATGCCCCCATGGGTTATTTCGTCTAATCCTGTGATACCTGTTAAAGTTTTGCGAAGTGTAGCGTTATTCATTCTCATGCCTCCATATTTGAGGTTTTTTGAATGTTAACCAAACACAGAGTACTAATTATCGAAATAAAAAATAACATCTTTAATTCAGGGACAGAAATCCAAAAACAGAGTTTGAGCCAATCCCTGAGTAACTATTTATTGTAACATAACCATTCTTTACATTTATTACAAATCTTATTTTATTTTTTAACATATTTAACAAAATGCCACTATTACCGGAATTCGATGCTCCATTTTCTTTTTCATTGCAATACTTTCTTTAAAAGATCTTTGCCACCATGGCGGGATGCCAAAATTTTTGTGCTGTGTGAGGAAGTAAAACAGTTGAATTGTTGAATGGCCTGTCCGGCTGGATAGCCGTCCAGACGGGCCTGTCCGATGGCCAGACGGGCCTGTCCGGCTGGCCAGACCTGTCAGGCTGCGCCTTGCCAGACTGGCGGGCATGTCCCCGAGGATCGGGATTTGGAATGACGCTCGGCACGAAGCCTCACTGATTGCCATTTCGACCGATGCGCAACGCGAAAGCTACGTGCGAAGTGGAGAAATCATATGGTGAAATATCTTCCCCTAACGTGTCATTCCGGCCGAGCATATAGCGAGAGCCGAAATCTCTTTAATCATGTAAGGGATTCCTCTCACAACCCCTCTCCCGAAAATCGAGAGAAGAGGAAACAACGCTCGTGTAAGTTATTCTTCTCCAGCTAACGCGGGAATCAGAATGGCACTCAGCACCATTTAGCTATTCAACCATTCAACTAATTAACCAAGGCAGCGGAGCCGCAACCAAAACTAACCGCAAAGAGCACAATGATTTAGAAAAAAATAAAATTTATTGACATGTAAGGCTAGGACTCAGCAAAGCGGCACAATTTGCTCCCCCTTCCCTTCTTTTAATAAAGGGAAGGGGGCCGGGGGGTTAGGATCATTAACACAAAAATTTTTGCATCCCGCTGTGGCGGGAATAGATCCTTTAATGGAAGTATTCTAAAACTTCTTCTTAATTTGCTTGACATTTGAAAAAACTTTAAAATAACACAGGAGTTTAATGTACACGGAGAGGAAGATGAAAACGTATTGGATTGTCGTTTCCATTTTTGTGGTTGCACTGCAGGTAATGGCAGGCTCTTCTCTGCCCATCCCTTTGAATCTGAAAAAGGCCTATCAAAAAGAGACCCGCTCGTTTGATGGCCAGCCCGGCCCGGCTTACTGGCAAAACCATTCGCAGTATTTCATTGAAGCCACCTTTGAACCTGAGACAAGGACGATTACCGGGCAGGAAAAGATAATTTACCACAACGAGAGCCCTGATTCGTTACGGCGGCTGGTCATTCGTTTGTACCAGGACCTGTTTAAAAAAGGAAATCCACGGGATTGGGCAATCAGTCCGGAGGATTTACACGATGGCGTTCAAATTACCATGTTAAAGATTAATGATCAGGAATTGGATCTGAAGAAAAAAACAGATGTTAGCCGTTATGGCACCAATCTGAGCATTCGTTTGCAGAATGTCATTGCACCTAAGAGTAAAGCAGAATTGGAACTGAGCTGGCGATTGACCATTCCACGAAAATCGAATATCCGAATGGGCACCTATGATTCCAGCTCCTTTCACATTGCTTACTGGTATCCGCAAATGGCTGTGTATGATGATCTTGAAGGCTGGGACACTTACACCTACACCGGTAGCCAGGAATTTTACAATGATTTTAGCCACTACGATGTTAAAATCACAGTGCCCAAAAATTTTATTGTTTGGGCCACGGGACGCCTGCAAAATATTGAGGAAGTACTGCAGGAGAAATACGTCCGGCGCTACGAAAAGGCACTGCAATCGGATACGGTCGTTCATGTGATTACCGAAAAAGATTTGAATGAGGGGCACATTACGGCTGACAATGCCAGCAACACCTTCCATTACGTGGCCAACCATGTGCCCGATTTTGCCTTTTCTACCAGCGACCACTATTTGTGGGATTTGACCAGCGCAAAAGTAACGGAAAACCGGGAACGGGTTTTAATCGGCGCAGTTTTTAAGAAAGAATCCGAAGATTTTTACGAAGTGGCGGAAGTGGCCAGAAAGGCCATTCTTTTTTATTCCACTGAGATGCCGGCCTATCCTTTTCCTTACCCGTCATTAACCGTTTTTAATGGGCAGGGGGGCATGGAATTCCCCATGATGGTCAATGACGGCTCTGCCAGGGAACGCTCTGGTATGGTTCATGTGACCAGCCATGAAATCGCACACACCTATTTTCCGTTTTTTATGGGTATCAATGAACGGAAGTATGCCTGGATGGATGAAGGTTGGGCTACTATGTTGCCATTTGATTTCCAGGCCCGTGAGGCGCCAGGTTATGATCCAATAAAACGAACCATCGGGCGTTATTTGAAAATTGCCGGAACGGAGTTCGATGTTCCTATGATTGTGCCAACGATTGTCTACGGAGGGCAGGCACGCGGTTCTTATCGAAATGCTTCTTACAACAGAGTGGGAATTGCCTACTATTTGCTGGAACAGTATCTGGGCAGAGAACGCTTTTTAAAAGCGCTGCATACCTATATGGAGCGCTGGCACGGTAAACATCCCATGCCCTTCGACTTCTTTTTCACCTTTAATGAAGCGTCGAAGGAAGACCTGAGCTGGTTCTTTAAACCCTGGTTCTTTGATTTTGGCTATCCGGATCTGGCCCTAAAAAAAATAGAAAACCAGAAAGATTACCTGACTGTAAAAGTGACTAAAAAAGGCCATTTACCTGTGCCGGTAAAGTTGACCATCCTTTACCAGGACAGCAGTCAAGCCTTGATTGAAAAAGCGCTGGACGTCTGGAAAGGAGGCAATCAGGAAATCCTCGTTAAAGTAAAAAAGGAAAAACCCATTCTCGAACTTCACTTGGGCGGGCCGCATATTCCCGATGTATTTGAGCAGGACAATGTGCTTCGCTTGAAAGAGTAAGTTTTTGAGCTGGTAGGCTTAGTTCCTGGAAATTCATGTAATGGGGCAAGCGTTTTCTTTAAAAAAAGTGGTCGGATTTTGGTGAGAGGAAAAAGTTAGACTGAAATAACTAATATTGAGAAATAAATGTTAAAAAATTAGAGGAGGTAGAAATGTTAAGTAAAACCTTAGAAGAAGCATTGAATGATCAGATAACCAGAGAGTTCTTTTCAGAATATCTGTATCTGGCCATGGCTTCCTATTGCGACTCCATCGATTTAGGCGGTTTTGCCAACTGGTTCATCAGTCAGGCAGAAGAAGAGCATCAACACGCCATGAAACTGTTTAAATATGTCCAGGATCGCGAGGGACATGTGGTGTTGGGAACCATCGAAAAACCGCAACATGATTACAAAGATGTCATGGACCTTTTCGAAAAGGTGCTGGAACATGAACAGATGATTACAAAAAGTATCAATCAAATTTATGAACTGGCCAGCAAAGAAAAGGATTATCCAACTCAGGTAGAATTAGAATGGTTTATTAAGGAACAGGTGGAAGAAGAGAAACAGGTTTCGGATATTCTCAAACAGTTAAAATGGATTAAAGATAATCCGACCATGCTTTTCATGCTGGATCAAAAATTAGGCGAGCGCGCTCCAACCAGTTTACCAGCAAAGGAATAGTCAAAAAAAAGGCTATCGGTTTACTTTTACCGATAGCCTTTTGGTTTTTACCTGCTTTTTTGTAATAGTTTGTAAAAATCGCTGTCCGTTGTCAGAATTAGCCAGTCTTTTTCACCAAAGGTGTTTTTGTAAGTTTCCAGAGTTTTAATAAAACGATAAAAGTCGCGAGTTTCAGAATTGCGGTCGTAGGCGCTGGCGTAAATAGCTGTAGCTTCGGCATCTGCCTTACCGCGAATTTCCTGAGCTGTCTTGTAGGCTTCGGACTGGATCTTTTTCAACTCCCGTTCTTTTTGTCCCAGAATTTTAGAGGCTTCACCCTGTCCTTCGGAGCGGTATTTTTCAGCAATTCGTTTCCGTTCGGTAATCATCCGCTCGTAAATTTTCCGTTGCACTTCTTCCACGTAATTAATGCGTTTAAAGCGGATGTCCAATAGTTCCACACCCAATTCTTTGGTGCGTTCCTGGGCGGCCTTTAAAATTTCGCGCGTGATCCGCTCGCGGCCATATTTAATGGTGGGGAAGACGTCTTCCAGATTTTCATCAGCCAGGGCCGTATCTGCCAGAACCAACGGTTTCCGGTTGGTGCTTCGTACCAGTTCTACCAGATTGTGTTTAGCAACTGCGTTACGTGTTTCACCATCCAGAATATCATCCAATCGGGCCTGGGCGCCCCGCTCATCCCTAACCCGCTGGAAGAATAACAGCGGATCGGAAATTCGCCAGCGGGCGTAGGTATCGACCCAGATGAAGCGTTTGTCTTTTGTGGGCACCTGATTGGCGTCGCCATCCCATTCTAAAAAGCGTTTTTCGAAAAAGGTAGCGTCTTCGATCAGTGGCAACTTAAAATGAATGCCCGGAGTGGTAATCGGCTCTCCGACCGGCTTACCAAAACGTGTAATGATCACCTGTTCGGTTTCATTCACCACAAAAGCGGCAGAAAAAAACACAATCAGGGCCAGAAAAACAATAATGCCTAAAATCCAGTTGCGTTTATTCATTTTTCAGCCCTCCTTTGTCATCTAATTGAAACAGCGGTAAAATCCCGGTGGCCGCCTTATCGGTAATCAATTTCCGCCCTACCTTGGAAAGGATGTCATTCATGGTTTCCAGGTACATGCGTTGTTTGGTCACCTCTTTGGCTTTGCGATATTCGGCAAACAGCTGGTTAAAGCGAGCCACATCGCCTTTGGCCTCATTGACGCGTTCCAGGGCATAACCGTGGGCCTCTTCAATAATTTTTTGCGCTTCGCCACGGGCTTTGGGGATCACTTTGTTGTATTCCGAACGCGCCTGATTGATCAGCTTTTCCTTCTCTTGCTGCGCTTCATTGACTTCGTTGAAAGAAGGCTTTACCTCATCCGGAGGGTTGACATCTTGCAGAACGATTTGATCGACTTTGATGCCCGTTTCATACTGGCTGGCCAGTTCCTGAACCATGGCTTCCGCGGCGCTGGCTATTTCCTGACGTCCTACGGTTAAAACTTCGTTTACGGTACGGTCGCCAACGATTTCGCGCATGACGGCTTCGTTAATGTCCCTGAAAGTGGTTTCTGCATTGCGCACTTTGAACAGATAGTGATAGGGATCTGCAATGCGGTACTGCACAATCCATTCGACTTCGGCGGCATTCAGATCGCCGGTAAGCATGAGCGATTCTTCCTGATAACGCCGGCTTGAGTATTCGGTTCTTACGCCGGCTCGTAAGGTTCTGAAACCAAATTCTTGTTTTAACTGGCGTTGTACCGGCACTTTGTAAACGGTTTCGATCCCGAAGGGCAATTTAAAGTTTAGTCCGGGATTAACCGTGCGCACGTACTTACCAAAGCGCAAAACCACGCCTACCTCTTCCGCACCGATGGTAAACCAGCTGGAGAAGAAAAAGACGAGTACGAGGATGCCAGCCACCAGCCATTTGACAAAATTGCCCGAAATATGCGGGGGCTTGAAATCCTCGAGGTTTAAGTTTCCTGTATTGGTACTCATAAAATGTACCTCCTTTTAAAGTTGACTTTGTTAATACCAGATGGCTAATACAAACTAACCATTTTTTTATTCAATTCCTATTTTAATCGTGGCATAATGAAAGCGTTTGAGGTGACAGGGTAGGTTATGGATCGTGAACTCTTGCCCTTGTTTTACAACCATGCTTTCCATCTTCGCCGGGGTTCAAATAATTTGACCAGAGTAAAGCCAGCGGCAAACCCTCCTACGTGGGCAAACCAGGCCACACCACCCTGTAAGCCAGGAATAAGCGAAAGCCAGCCATTAAATAGTTGAAAAATGAACCACAATGTAAGCACAATAACTGCAGGAACATGAATAATATCAATGAAAAAGAAAAAGAAGATCAATATTGAAATGCGATTGCGGGGAAATTTGAACAGATAGGCGCCCAGGACTCCGGAAATGGCTCCGCTGGCTCCAACCATGGGAATGGTTGAATGCGGTGCCAGAAAGGTTTGCAGCAGCGCGGCCGCCACGCCTGCCGTTAAATAAAAGAAAAGGTAGCGTACATGGCCCAGAGTGTACTCAACATTGTCGCCAAAAATGTACAGGTAAAGCATATTGCCAAACAGGTGTCCCAACCCGCCATGCATGAACATGGATGTAAATATGGTCAGCGTGGCAAAAGGCTGGTATTCAGGGGAAAAGAATTTAGCCGGAACCAGACCATAGGTGTAAATAAAGCCCTCTGTGTGCTGTTGCCAGAAAAAATAGGATAAAATATTAAGAACAATTAACCCGTAATTTACGTAAGGGGTGTAACCGCGTGGGCTTTCATCAGCAATTGGTATCATCGGGTTTCCCTTTTAATAAAAAACTTTATGGATTTTTTTGTAACATTGCCGGCCCGATCTGTGACTTCAATCTTTAACGTATGTGAACCTTTTTTAAGCTGCCAGTATGGAGAAACTAAAACCTGCTTTCGTTCCGGATCCCATTCAGGAATGAGCCATTTCTCATCCATAAAAATACGAAAGTTACGATCAGAATCAAGCCCCGATAGTGCGTCATCAACCGCAATTTTTACGTTTTGTAAACTGGAAAGCGTTTGTTGATCAGAGAGGTTAACAACCTTCACTAATGGCGGACTCGTGTCGCTGGCTACCACGAATCGCGGAAAACCCCTGACATGGGCAGTCACCTTGTGATTTATCGAATCCACATGGTTCCCTAAGAAAGCGAGTTGCTGCTTTTTGTTCGTCCGGTAGCAACCAATGCTTCCGGCAGGAAGATTAGACAAATCGTATTGAACGGACAGGGCAATGGATTTTTTTAATGGTTGAGGATACCAGTCAAAGATGAATTCCGGACTTAAAACCGGCAGAGAATCTCTGACATTCAAAATTGTTTCATTCTTTTTCAAACGAACGATAGTGGTATCGTACAGGGCGCCTTTGGGCGAACGGATTTGCAGGGAATCATGAAAAAAATTCAGTTCTTGTTGCCTGACCGGAAATAAAACAGCAAAATGCAGTGTGCTGTCAAAGAGCGTCTTTTCAAACTTTTTGACCACTACTCTTAAGGTTTGCAGGGACTGTGGGCCCGGGCCGATCACCTGTTCTAGGGTTTGCTGATGAAAATGGGTAACAGGCTGAACAGGGCGATTATTTAAAATGGTTTGGATGCTAAATTTTTGCAGATTTTGCAGCGGAGCATAACGCACCACCCAGTATCGGCCCAGATTGATGAATTTAACAGACAGGCTATCCTGGGGCACAGAAAAATTGTGAGTTAGACGGAATTGTCGTTTATCATTAGTGAGGCCGACGATCTTCAGGTTTTTAATCGCTGACGGATTTAAGGTGGCCCTGAGCAGAAGATGCTGACTGTGCGGTTTAAATTGTTGCTGAACAATTTCATAGGATTTTAGCAGTTGCCAATCAGAGGTCCGATGGCTGGAATAAAGAGATAGACTCTGCAGGTGAGCTGGGGTCTGCAATTGGACAAATAACTGATTTTGCAGTTGACGGGCCAGCAATATTCTGGGAGAAGTTTCAAATTCCGGAAGAATCAGGCCTTCAACCACACTGGCATTTCCCGCATAATCGCTAATAACAATGCGGAAAAACTGCTTATCCCGCCTGAGGGTCAGCACGCCACTGGTCTGGTCGGTGTGCAGGAAGTCTAAATCATTAAAGGGTTCTTTATACAATTTATGAAATTTTTTGTTTTGCAGGGCTTTGAGGGGATAATAGATCTCCAGATCAATTTGAGCGGTTTTGCCAAAATCGAGCGTGTCATAGCTGGCTTTAAAAGTGAGATGGTCATTGATGTACAATGCTTCTTGATAAAATCCATATTTATTGTAAACATCATTGGCCCGATCGAACCCTCTGACGGCGATGCCAATTTTACCCCTGGCATAAACGGGTTTTGTAAGCCGATAAATCCCGTTCTGCTTTTTTAGGGGGATGATGGCAGGTAGTACTGAGCCATTTACCGTGCTGAATCTATTTAGAGGGATGAACAGCAGTTCCTGCAATTTGGGTGCGATGGTGTCCTTGATCTGATTCTTAAAAAATTGCAGGGGATTCAGCGGATGATTCTGAGGATCGCGAATTTCAAAATGTAGGTGAGGAACGCCAATACCGGTCTGCCCGGTAAAGGCAATGATTTCACCCTTTTTCACCGGCCATTTTTGGGGGCGCCAATCAATACTGTATCGTTTTTTCTGCAACTGTACCAGACGCACGGCCTTCTCTATTTTTTTGTTAAAGCGTTGTAGGTGAGCGTAAACCGCAAAGCGCCCATCGTTGAGCTTTAGATAGATAACTTTCCCATAGCCGTATGGAGAAACACGTACGCGAAACAAAAAACCGTCTTCAACGGCAAATACGGGAAAACCTTCGCGATTCCAGGTCTTGATGTCAATAGCTGAATGGTAATGGCCGGGCCGGTATTCGCAAAAACTGGCTGATAGGTATTTGCTGGCTGATGTGGGCCAGAGATAGTGTTGAGCAAAAGACAAATGAACCAGCAATGCCATGAACAGAAAAAATAATCCGTGTCTCATCCAATTCCTTTTAATTTTTAAATGCTATTATTACGAGTTCTCGTTGTAAAATTCAAATATTTTTTGCCGGATTAGAATACTGCCTTCAAAAGATGTAAGGCATTAGCGTGCGAAAATTTTTTGATGAATATCCTAACACCCACCGCCCCCCTTCCCTTCTTTTAATACAAGGGAAGTGGGAGCAAATTGTGCAGCTTGGCTGAGTTTTACTCTGATATGTTAAGATATTTTGCCACTTTGTGAATGCTTCGCCATTACCAAAGTCTCGAGCTGAAGCTCGCGTTACGTTGCGTTTGCGTGTGTTCCAGTGGAGGGGATTCTTCCTCCCCCGATAAATCGGGGGATTCAGATTGACATTTCGGCACGGGCCTTCAAAGCCCGGGCACCACTTGCCCCTTCGCAAAATTATTCGTAATTCATAATTTTTAATTTAAATTAATTCTTTTCGATCTTTGTGACTTCTCTGGGCTCTTTGTGGTTGATTAAATGCCTGTTAAAATGTTTTTGGTTGCGGCTGGGCTGCCTTGGATTTCTCTATTGCTACTCATCAAAACTGGGATGAAACAACTGAACTGGCGTCTTGTGGTACCCGGAGGAGTTTTCTTTAATGCGGTTTTGTTTTGATGATGTGCAAATTTTACTGTATATAAATATAATATGCAAATCTTATTAAGCCGATTATAAAATTTTTCTGTTTTCGGAGCTATCCGGGTTGGCCGCAGAATACCACCACGGAAACATTCTTTTCATTAGCATGCCGTTTTAACTGTGCAATCTTTCAGGCAGGAACCTGCCCGAAATTCTCTAATTTATTGCGACACAAATTCCCGGATTTTGGCTGCATGTTCTCCCGGCTGATCCAGCCAGGGTAAATGCCCGCTCTTTTGAAAGGCGAAAAATTGCGAATTCTCCATTTTGGAGTGGATGCGGTTGCCAATATCCACTCCGCCGAAGGGGTCATCTTCCCCCCACAACCATAGTGTGGGCGAATGGATGGTTTGAATTTCATCATCCGGTAGAATGTATTCCGGATTTAATCGCCCACCGGCAAGGATATGCTTGATGATGAACAGGTCGTTTTTCAGCGTATCGGTATGGTTCGACAGGGAAACGTACCATTGCACGAACGGTTCGGACAACACCTGATTTTCCACCGAATACGTGTGTCCAATCTCTTCCATGATTTTTCTGGCATACGATGGGGTTGTTGGAAGTTTCGGAATCAGCCATCGCAGCAGGGGTTTGGTCATGGATTTCATGAACCCTGGAATGGCCATTTCTTCCACCATTGCCGGACAGCCTTCCAGAATCAGCCGCGCCACACGCATCGGCTTGAACAGGGCATATTGCAGCACCCAGTATCCACCGAATGAACTCCCCACCAGGGTAATGTCTTCATACTGGAAATAATTCAACACGCCGTCTATTGTGGAGATGATCCAGTGCATCAACGCTTCGCGGGAAAGCCGGGTACTGTTGGGGGCTTCGCTCAGCCCACAACCGGGACGATCCAGAAGAATACACTGGTAATTGGGCAACAGGGAGGCAAGCCCTGCCCAGGTGCTCCCCGCATTCGGTCCTCCATGAACAAATAAGAGTGGTTTACCGGATCCAGTTACCTGCACACGAATCTGAATCCCAAGGGCAGGGATTGGGATAAAATGCTCCTGGCGTTCCAATCCACAGGAATGGAACAGGTGGTCTTCGGCGTGTTTATACCGTTTTTTATTGTTGGCTTTCATGGGATTTCCTCCAGATCAAGGGTTGGATTTTTGCTCTGCGGATAATTCTTTATCCCCAAAAGTCGATTTAGGGGATAGGGACTGCAAAAATAGCCATACCGCTTTCAATTCATCGTCCGTCATGGCATTCAGGATCTGATACGGCATTTGTGGCAGAAAGGCCTGACCATTGGGTTTGATGCCAGTGCGCATCGCCCGAATGAAGTCCCTTTCGTTCCAATTTTTCAGATTGCCAGAAGGTGTTAAGTCGGCGGCAGGGGGCCAATTGGGGGGAGCACCGGGAATCTTTCCTCCGTTGAGTTTTGGCCCGTGGCACCCCATACAGCCCAATGCCAGATATCGGCCATATTCCACTGTAATGGCGGGTGTGGGAGTGTCCGGATGTGCGGCCGCATGATCGATCAGTTCTGCGTGAACTAATTTTATTTTGCCGGCCAGATAAAAAATCCTGCCTAACGGTCCAACCGTGCTGGCGGGCAACACGTGATCTACCGGGGGAAGCGTTTTCAAGTAAGCGATCAGTGCTGCCACATCCCGGTCACTTAAATGAAAGAACTCCAGAGTCGGCATGAACAGCAGCGGCTTACCATCCCGTCCGATGCCGTGCCGGATGGCGCGCTCCCAATCGGCATCACTGTAAGATGCGCCCACGCCGCCTTCTCCTGGAGTCAGATTGCTGGTGTACAGTTTCATCACCAGCGGCGCGTCAATCATTAAACGCCCCGCCAGATTCTCTCCGTGGCAGTCGGTACAGCCCCGAATCTGGCTGAGGCGTTTACCGTAAGCAATCGTACCGGAATCGGATAATACCGATAGCGGATGAGAAGGAATTTGAAAGGATCGATTCATCCGATGGCTGCTGATTATGTAAACAACGGTTACGGCAATCAGAATAAGAACAGCGAGACTCCCCAGGCTGATCGCCGCCCGTTTGTATATTTTAGAGCGCGTTGTTTTCATGGCGGTCTCCCATTAATTTTTGTGTATTTAAGAATCCTGATCTTCCTCAAAGAAAATTTCCGCGTCTCCCCTTTAAAAACACCGGTTAAAAATAAACATCCGAGGCCCTCCGGGGCATTGTACTTTGGTACAATTTTGGGGCGGTTATTGCTGGAATGATGGTATTACTGAGGATGGTTCGTCGGTATTGACGGGCTGTAAAGAAAGAGGTGTAACATTTACAGAATGCCCAGTTCCCGGGCCCTGGAGACCGCCTGGGTACGGGTTTGCACGCCCATTTTAGCCAGAATATGGGAAACGTGGGCTTTGACCGTGCGCACGGTGATGAAGAGGGAGGAGGCGATGTCCTGATTTCGGGCACCCTGGGCCAGCAGGCGCAGAACCTCCATTTCCCGGGGGGTGAGCACCTCCTGCGATTGGGGAATGGGAACCGGCCGACAGGAATGAAGGCGCTGCCACATCCTGCGGATGCGCCGGGCTTCCGGCAAATGGTCGATCAGGTCCAGCAGGGGGCCCGATATCGCCCCTTCGCGCAGCAGGATACCGCCGATGTCTTTCATCCGGTAATCAGAAAACAGCGCTTCCATTACTGCGCGCGCTTCCTTGACTCGCTCTCTTTTTTGATATAAATGGGCTAACCAGCTGTACGGATTGGCAAACATCAGACTGTGCGGTGCGGATTCCATTCGATCCATGGCCTGCTGTAAAATATTTTCGGCTTCCCTCCATTGTTTCCGGTGCATCAATAGCATGCCGTTCAGGGTTTCTGCCGCCACGATATTTTCTGGCAGGTCGTCGGGCAAAAGTTCCTGATGGATTTGCTCCAGGATCTGCTGCACTTCATCAATTCGATCGTTCAGATAAAGTTGCAAGCCCCGCAAAAACAGCATACAGACCAACCATTGTCGCGGTCCCTCGGTTTGCTCGTAGAAGGAAAGTCTCTCCTGCCAGTAGTCTTCAAATGACTGAAAATTTCCCTGAAACAAATGGGTCAGGAGTTCGCTGATGTCCAGCCCAATGGTCACATATACTAATTGTCCTAACAGGCGATTTAACTTCCAGGCGCGCTGGCGCAGGTTACCAGCCTCTGCCACGTTTCCTTTTAAAAGTAAGATGACATTGAGTAAGGAAAGCGCCCCTACGGACGCCGGAGTGGGCGTGTCGCCAAATTTTTGAATGATCTCGCGGCAATAGCGCTCAAAGGTTGCCACTCCCAGTTGACTGAACAACAGCGGAGCGCGCAATTGATGTCCCAATATGGTGTATGCCCGCGGATCGGCGCTCATTTGGGTAATGCGTACCGCCTGGATTAAATCGTTCTTCGCCTTGCGATTCAGATTGCCGGCATACACATGCATCCAGGCAGAAGTGATATGGGCCTGCACCTGTTGGTGGGGCCGGAGCGGTTTGGCAAGTGCCTGCTGCAAGTAAAAAAGGGTCTTTTGATCGTCGTGTTGGGCGGAAGCGAGATTGGCCAGCATGAGCAGAATCTGTCCCTCTGCCTCTTCATTGCGGTGGTGAATCACACCGTTCAATGCCTGTTGCAAATCCTGCTCTGCGCGGGTGAAATCTCCCAATTGCAGCGCGCAGGTTCCCTGTAAATACATTAAAAAGGGACTTTTTTGCACGATTGACGCTGGAAAAGCGTTAAGCCAGCGTTGCAGACCTTGAATATGACCATGCGCCAGCAATGTTTGTCCCTCTTTTTCCAGCACCGCAGCCGCCTCTTCCCAGCGCTGAGCCGCCAGGTAGTGGCGAATTTTTTCCACGGGATCGTGATGGGCTTGTGCAGCGCGAATGTGTAATTCCGGCAATCGCCGGGGATATTTTTCTGCCAGTTGATGGCGCAAAAATTCCGTAAATAAGTCGTGGTATCGATAGGCAGCGCTCTCCCCTGCTTCTGTCAGGAAGAGATTCCGGCGGTAGGCTTCTTTCAAAAGTTCCGGCGCGTTGGCTTGCTGTGTTACCGCAGTGCAAAGTTGCGGGGTCAGTTCGGAAAGAATACTGGTTTCCAGCAGAAATCGGCGTATGTCTTCCGATTGCTGGCTCAATACTTCTTCAGCCAGCAATTGATAAATCAGACGCTGGGAACCGGTAAAGCGGGTAAAGAAATCTTGCGATTCAGAACGCTGGGTGGACGGCTGTAGCATCAGTGCAAATAGATTCAGCGAAGCCACCCAGCCATCGGTATGCTCATAAATAAACTGGTTTTCTGCGGCGGTCAGATGCACCTGCCAGAGTTCACGGAAATAGGCTTGAATTTCCCGGGTATCAAATTTCATGTCCTCCAGGCGGAATTCGGATAGCTGTCCCCGGGACCGAAGGCGTGCCAGGGGCAAGGGGGGATCCACTCGCGTGGTCATCAACAGGTGCAGCCCTGGCGGTGCATGCTCCAGAAGATAGGCCAACGCCCGATGAACCGCAGCATTGTGGATCACGTGATAATCATCCAGCACCAGAATAAATGTCGATTGTTCCGTGGCAAGCAATTCATTGATGAGCGTGGCCAAAAGCGCTCTGGATACGTCTGTTTTTCCGGCAATGCTATTGAGAAGCTCATGGCTGTGGGGGAAGGCTTGCGGCAGGATTTGTTGCCAGGCGGCAATCAGCGCGCTGAAAAAGGCGGGCACATCGTTATCGTCTTCACTGAGTCTCAGCCAGGCCACCCGAACCGTATTCAGTTCCTGAATGGCCTGTACCGCCAGGGTGGTTTTCCCGGAGCCGGCTGCCGCCGAAAGTAAGGTCAGCCGGCGAGTAAGTAGCGCTGTTTTTACGCGGGAAACCAGATGTGGCCGTGGCAGCACCTTTTCTACCGTCTGTGGCGGCATTAATCTGGTTTTCGGGATCCAGTTGGTATCATTCATGTGATAAAAGCTACCTCTAAATCAACTTTAACCAATGGTCATTGTCGGAATTTATTACTGCAATGTTTAACAGAACTTCTTTTGCAGGAAAACGACAGGCCAACCTCGAACGTCCCTTACAGGAGGAAATCTGGGAATACTCAGGTGAATCCGATAGTTCATTATCCGCCATGAGCTGATTGCTTCTTACACCAAAGAGGGGTGTTGTCAACCCCCAATCTTTAGGCGCAAAAAAACCATCAGCCGGTTATATTCGGACAGAACAAAGCAAGCTGCATGTTGGTTTCAATAAAAAGCTCGTATTGATATTAAATCTCCCTCTAAGTTAAAAAAAATTCGCTTTATTCCGGTATTTTGGATATTATCTTATTCTTTGTTGAAATTCTCCTTGCAAAAAGGAGGAGGTTCCTCCAGATTGTAGATGATTAGAAGAAATAAACTGAACAAAAGGGAGGAACCTCGCATGAAGATACGACAGGTGGATACAAAAAGCAAGGGATTGCGTGATCTTTTGGCGGGAAGAACGGATACCAGATTGGAGATGTTGCGTCTCTTTTTGGAGATCGTTTCGGCTATTCAGGAACGATTTACTGTAAGAGGATTAGCAGTTACTACTGCGGGGGACGCTATTGCAGCAAACGGCCTTCGGGGGCGATCTATTCGCCGGGGGCGAATCCCGGATGTGTTTTTATCGGGCATCAGCGGATCCGGATCGAGGTTCTATATTGGATCCATGAAATACGAGAATGGAAATAACCCCCCCGCATGCATGGATAGAGTAAGCCGTTTCGAAGATCCAAAAATTCATAATTCACCATATCTCCAACTGCTCCAATAGATATACATAACCCATCGTTTACACTCTGCTGTGTTATATGCCGTATCTTTTTTGGTTCATGCCATAATGACCTTGAGCTCAGCCGCCCGCTCGATGCCTGGAGTGCGTTTCATGCTTCTCCAGCCATGCCCATCGCCTGCAAATCGCCATGCCCGCGGGATCGGCTGCAGCGAATTGTTGGGTGGTTCGCGTATCAGATGCCCACCCAATCCTGACAAAGCACTTCGGTTTGCTCCAGTACCAGATCCGTTGCCTGTTCCTGTTTGTCTGGCGGATAGCCGTATTTCCGCAGGATGCGTTTCACGAGAACGCGCAACTGTGCACGGGCGCTTTCCCGCTTGCTCCAATCCACGGTCACACTCTTCCGCACCCTTTCCACCAGCTCTTCGGCGATCTTTTTCAATGTCTCATCACCCAATACTTCTACCGCACTTTGGTTAGCCGCAAGGGCATCGTAAAAGGCGGCTTCGTCCTCAGAGAGCCCCAGTTTTTCGCCCCGGCGCTGCGCCTCGCGCATTTCTTTAGCAATGGCAATCAACTCCTAGATAACCTCAGCCGCAGCAATGGCACGGTTGTGATACTTGTTCAGTGCTTCTTCCAGCATTTCGGAGAATGCCCGCGATTGCACCACGTTTTTGCGTAGTCGTACTTTGATTTCGTCCTGCAGAAGTTTCCTGAGCGCCTCCACCGCCAGATTCTTTTGCGGCAGCGCCCGCACCTCGGCCAGGAACTCATCGGACAAAATGGAAATATCCGGCTTGTCAATTCCTGCAGCCGCAAAAATATCCACCACTTCCGTGCCCGAAACCGCTCTTGAAACCAGTTGTCGTACAGCGGCTTCCATGTCTCCGGGCGTTTTTTCTGCCTGGCTAACGGTGGCTTTGATCAATGCAGCCCTGATTTCCTGGAATAAACCGACTTCATCGCGGATGGCCAGGGCTTCCTCATGGGGCACCGCCAGAGCAAAAGCTTTAGACAGAGCTGCCACTGCCTGCAAATAACGCTTTTTACCGTCCTCTTGCTGGAGAATGTACTCCATGGCATCCGCGATGCCCTGCATGTGGGCGGATGTATCTGCACTAAGCAACTCCCTGTAGTTAAAGCCGTGCAGAATGCCCTGCACCACCTCGTATTTCTCCTTCATCACCGCCACGGTTTCGGCCTGGTCGATGGCCGCGCTGCCCTGGCCGCCGCTTTCGGCATAGACGGCCAGCGCGTGTTTAAGCGAATCGGCAATGCCCAGATAATCCACCACCAACCCGCCAGGTTTGTCGCGGAAGACGCGGTTCACGCGGGCAATGGCCTGCATCAGGTTATGGCCGCTCATGGGTTTGTCGATGTACATCGTGTGCAGACAGGGGACGTCGAAGCCGGTAAGCCACATGTCACGCACGATCACCAGATGCAACGCGTCGTCAGGATCCTTGAAGCGCCGGGCCAACAGATCGCGCGCGGCCTTATTCCGAACGTGTGGCTGCCATTCGGGCGAGTCGGATGCGGAACCGGTCATCACCACCTTGATCTTGCCTTTTGTATCGTCTTCGCTGTGCCAACCGGGACGCAGGTTCGTGATGGCTTTATACATTTCAACACAAATGCGCCGGCTCATGCAGACAATCATGCCCTTACCAAAAAGCGTTTCCTGGCGTCGCTCGAAATGT
>NZ_JBSMDE010000019.1:0-6148 GCF_056497305.1 Caldithrix sp.
TTAAAAATTAATTGGATAGGCCGTTAGTTGAATAAATATAAAGCAGCTTGAATATATACAGCATGCCGCGAAAAATCCAATAAAAACAATGAAATAGGTTGTGTAAAAAAGTTTTTTTCGGCCATTGATTTCAGCGCGTCCTGACACTAAATTGATCTATTAAATTAAATACTTAAAATTAAATAAGATAGCAAAAAAATGAATATTCTTTCATCGAAATATGAAAGTAAATTTACAACATCAATTAGGAGGTTATATGCAGCGTAAACGCGTGATCATCATGGGTGCAGCCGGACGCGATTTCCACAACTTTAATGTCTATTTCAGAGACAATGAGGCTTTTGAAGTCGTGGCCTTTACAGCAACACAAATTCCGGATATTGAAGGACGCAAATATCCACCGGAACTGGCCGGTAAGTTGTATCCGGAAGGCATCATGATTTACCCGGAAGAAGAATTGCCAAATTTGATAAAAAAGTTTGATGTGGATCAGGTGGTCTTTGCTTACAGCGATGTTCCTTATGATTACGTGATGAGTCGTTCCGCATTGGTCAATGCTGCCGGAGCCGATTTTGTTTTGATGGGCGCTGAAACAACGCAGTTGAAAAGCAGTAAGCCTGTAATTGCGGTTTGTGCAGTGCGCACCGGATGCGGCAAATCGCAGACCACGCGCAAAGTAGCCAAAATGTTGCGTGAAGCCGGTAAAAAGGTAGTGGCCATTCGCCATCCCATGCCTTACGGCAATTTGAACGAGCAGGCTGTGCAACGCTTTGCGGAACTTTCTGATCTGGATAAGTACAAATGTACCATCGAAGAGCGGGAAGAATACGAGCCGCACATCGTTTCGGGTACGGTAATCTATGCTGGGGTGGATTATGAAGCCATATTGCGCGAAGCGGAAAAAGAAGCGGACATCATCTTGTGGGACGGCGGCAATAATGATCTTCCGTTCTACAAAGCCGATTTGCATATTACGGTGGTCGATCCGCATCGTCCCGGCGACGAGTTGTTCTACTATCCGGGCGAGGCTAACCTGCGCGCTGCGGATGTGGTGGTTATTAACAAGATCGATACTGCCGATCCGGAAGGGGTTCAGGCCGTGCGCGAGAGCATCCAGATGGTGAACCCGGATGCAGTGGTCATTGATGCGGCTTCGCCGATCTTTGTGGAAGATTACGAGCAAATTCAGGGCAAACGTGTGCTGGTTGTGGAAGATGGACCCACTTTAACGCATGGCGAGATGACCTACGGCGCCGGCGTGGTAGCAGCCGAAAAGTTTGGCGCTAAAGAACTGGTCGATCCGCGGCCTTACACGGTGGGTACCATTACCGAAACGTTTGAAAAGTATCAGGAAATTGGCACCCTGCTGCCGGCCATGGGGTATGGCGATAAACAGATCAAAGACCTGGAAGAAACCATTAATAAAACCGACTGCGATCTGGTAATTATCGGAACGCCCATCGATTTGAGAAAGCTGGTAAAATTAAACAAACCGGCCGTTCGCGTCACTTATGAACTGCAGGAAGTGGGCAAACCTGATCTGAACGATGTCTTGAAAAAGTTTATGTAAAACCTTAAACTCGGTTTGGGCATGATTTGGCAATTGAGTAAAATCATGCCCTTTTTATTTAAATCGAAGGAAGGAAGTCATGAAAAAAAGACCAATCGTTGTCGCCCTTGGTGGAAATGCCATTACGCGTGAATTCGAGGAAGGAAACATCCCGCAGCAGTTCGAAAATACAAGACGCAGCCTGGTGCATATTATTGATTTGTTAAAAGAAGGTTACAATATGGTTATCACGCATGGCAACGGACCACAGGTCGGTAATGCTCTGATTCGGGTTGAGGAAAGCAGGCATCTGGTGCCGCCTTTGCCACTGGGCATAATTGTGGCCGATCTGGAAGGAGGCATGGGCTACATGATTGAACAATGTTTACAAAACAAAATGCACGATTTAGGAGTAAAGCGCCAGGTCGCCACCCTGGTCACCCAGGTGCTGGTGGATAAAGACGATCCTTCCATTAAAAATCCCAGCAAATTTGTCGGTCCATTTTTTAAAAAAGAACAGGTGCGCGAACTGGTCGAAAAACGTGGCTGGATCATGAAAGAAGACAAAGGGCGAGGCTTTCGGCGTGTTGTACCTTCCCCAAAACCCATCGGCATTGTGGAAAAAGACATCATCAAACATCTGGTAGATATGGGCGTGGTTGTGATTGCGGCCGGTGGTGGGGGGATCCCGGTGTACATCGATCACAGCAAACATCCGGGGTGGTTAGAGGGACTGGATGGGGTCATTGACAAAGATCTGGCTTCGGCCGTGCTGGGAAGGGAAATCGACGCTGAGAAGTTGTTGATCATTACCGGCGTGGAAAAGGTGGCCCTGAACTTTGGTACGCCGGAGCAAATCGATCTGGATGAATTGAGCATTGCCGATGCCAGGAAGTACCTGGCCGAAGGACAGTTTCCAAAAGGTTCCATGGGGCCTAAAATTGAAGCGGCCATAAATTTTATTGAAGGCGGTGGTCAGGAAGTGATCATCACTTCTATTGAAAAAACGGGTGAGGCGATTCAAGGGAAAGCCGGAACGCGTATTCACGCCTAAGGTTAAAAAAGCTCAGGCTGCTACCATAAATCTACCGCAAAGAGCACAAAAACGACACAAGAGTCGCCATGAGCATTTGTAGCACAATGCACCAGTCTAGGAGGAGAAATCGCCTGAAAATGCAATTTTCGGGAAAGGTCTATTCAACCTCCAACAATTCAACGGTTTTACTTCCTCACACAGCACAAAAATTTTCGCATCCCGCTGTGGCGGGACTAGATCTTTTTAGGGAAGTATTCTAAGGCAGCAAAGCCGCAATCAAAAAATTTATTTAAAAAAAAATAACTGACCGGTGCCCTGGAATCCTTAAACTCTTATACTCATTTACTCTTCCAACAGCAAAAATCATTTCACGAATTAGCCCTCACCCCCTCGCAGAATAAAAATCTGGGAGAGGGGGAAGACCTGTGTGGGAAATTTTCTTAATTGTCTGGCATCTACAGTCGGTTGATGCGAAACGGAACTCCCGATTTTGGGAAACAGGCCCGCCCGTCTGGACGGTGTCTAGACGGACAGGCCGTTCAACAATTAAACAATTCAACAACTCAACCTTTTTTTTACTTCCTCACACATCACAAAAATTTTCGTACGCTAATGTGTTACATCTTCTTCGGGAAGTATTCTAAATATGTATCCTTACAAAATTATAAAAATAGTAAGCGATTATTCAGGGAAGATCCGTTAAAAAAAACATTCGTTCTGCCATCAATAGGAAAAAATATTTCCGTTGAGTCAATAGACCAAAAACAAACAAAGCCTATCGTGATATTATAATTCAATCTAATTAATCAAATTTACATCTTTGATATTTGCGTGATAAAAAGTTTGTAGATTCCGTTATTCTTGGCCATAATTTAGTCACAAGCTCTGGGCTTTGCAATAGCAAAAATAGGCAATATTAAATTTGCCAGTAAGTTGTATCTTCCGGGGCGTCCTGTCCCTCGTGATAAATAAAGTGTAATGGAATTTGCGGGTATAATTTTTTAAACATTTTATATTTTTTTTGATTAATTGTTTCGAGAGAAAATTTTACTTCACAGGCAAGTTTTTCTTTTACAATAAAGTCGATTTCGTTACCTTGTTGATTTCGCCAGAATTTTATTTCGTCTTCTGCTACTCGATCCAGAAACAAACGATAAACAAAATTTTCAAATATTTGGCCGCGGTCCTGCTTGTAATCAAGAGGCCGAAAATCTTTTAAAAAGGCATTACGTAATCCCAGATCATTAAAATAAAGTTTAGGCATCTTCTTGATTTCACTACGAATATTTCTGGTAAGGGGACGAATGGTTGATAAAATAAATGCTTTTCGCAATGTAAACAGATAATTTTCAATGGCCGAAAAAGAGACGCGAAGTAATTTGGATAGACTATTTATATTCAGCAGATTCCCGCATTGAGTGGCCAGTATTTTTAATAAATCCAGTACGTACTGCGAGTTTTTAATTCCACTTTCATAAATATCCTTTTTAATATAAGAAGTAATTAATTCAAATAAAATTTCTTCCTTTTCTTGATTGGTTTCCGCTAAAACTACGAGTGGGTAGCCCCCATAAGTCATATATTCATTGATATATGTTAATAACGTCCGTCGATATGCAATGGGCAATGTTTTTATGTCTAAATGATTGTAAGGAAGATTTTTAATTAAATTCGCCAGATCGCTCTCTCCTTTAAATTGTAAAAATTCATCCAGAGATAAGGTGTTCATAAAGAAGATCTTTTTCCGACCGGCTAAAGAATCTCTGAATTTACTGTCTAAGTAGAATGCAGAAGAACCTGTCACATAAAGTTTAATTGAATCGGAGTATTCATCATAAAGAAATTTTAAAAAATTTGTCGGGTTATTAAGATACTGAATTTCATCAATTAAAAAGATATTTTTTCGTTTTTTACTTATTGGGAATAATGAAAAAAGGTTTTTTGGATGTTCATTCAAAGCGCGAAGAAAATCCGGATCTTCAAGATTGACGTAATAGGCAGGATAGGATTTTTCCAGTAAAAAGTGTAGAAATTGTTTTAATAGGGTCGTTTTTCCAACCTGCCTTGCTCCTGTAACAATGATTGCCTGATTAGAATCAATGTTATCTACAAGGGTTTGAAATAAACTACGCACAAACATGTTTGTTCCCCTCTTAATTAGTTAAAACGAAAATAATTAATTAATTTTATTTTTGCAAATAAAAAAAATTAAATATTTCTCATTTTGGAAATGAGAATAATTGATTTAAGGGTTGTTTCCTTTTAGAATACTGCCTTCAAAAGATGTAATGCATTAGCGTGCGAAGATTTTCATGCAGTGTGAAGAAGCAAAACTGTTGAATTGTTGAATTGTTGATTTGTTGAATGGTTTGATGTCCCATCCCAGAGAATCGCAATTTCCGCTGCGCTCCAACCGGCTAAAGCGGTCGGACAATTAAGAAAATTTCCCACACAGGTCTTCCCCCTCGCCC
This sequence comes from Caldithrix sp., assembly GCF_056497305.1. NCBI lineage: Bacteria > Pseudomonadati > Calditrichota > Calditrichia > Calditrichales > Calditrichaceae > Caldithrix > Caldithrix sp. The sequence continues at coordinate 5,057 of NZ_JBSMDE010000019.1, forward strand.
AGATTTTCATTCTGGGTGGGGGGGACCGAGGGGGGGAGGGCTAATTCGTGAAATGATTTTTGCTGTTGGAGGAATAAAGTTAAGAGTTTATGAGTGTAAGAGTTAAAAGGTTCCGAGGCACCGGCCTGTCATTTTTTAAATAAATTTTTTGGTTGCGGCTTTGCTGCCTTAGATATTTTACTATTCCTGTTCTTCTAAATCTTCGCTCAAAATAGGTTTACATATTTAAAATAAATTGTTATATTTAGACTTCTTGAACAAAAATAAAACGAACTGTTACAATGGGAGTTGTTAAATGAAGATTCATGAGTATCAGGCTAAACAAATTTTAAGGGAATTTAATGTTCCCGTACCGGAAGGCTACGTGGCTTTTACAGCAGATGAAGCTGTGCAAGCGGCTAAAAAATTGCCGACCGATCTGGCAGTGATTAAAGCCCAGATCCATGCCGGCGGCCGCGGAAAGGGCGGCGGGGTTAAGTTAGCCCGTTCTTTAGACGAAGTGAAAAATATTGCCGGGCAGATGATCGGCATGACCCTGGTTACGCACCAGACCGGTCCCGAAGGAAAAGTCGTAAAAAAAGTTTTGGTCGAGCAGGGTGTGGATATTGAACGCGAGCTTTACCTGGGCGTGGTTCTGGATCGATCAAAATCGGAACTGGTGATGATGGCCAGCACCGAGGGCGGCGTGGAAATCGAAAAAGTGGCCGCCGAAACACCGGAGAAAATCCTGAAAGAGTGGATTGATCCGGCCATTGGTCTGCAGCCCTTTCAGGCTCGTAAATTAGCCTTTGGCCTGGGCTTAAGCGGAAAACAGGTAAACAATGCCGTTAAGTTGATGATGGCCCTGTACAAAGCGTTTATTTCCAAAGATTGCTCACTGGCCGAAATTAATCCTCTGGTTGTTACCAAACAGGGCGATGTACTGGCGCTGGACGCCAAAATCAATTTTGACGACAGCGCGCTTTATCGCCATCCGGAATTGCTCAAACTGCGCGATCTGGACGAGGAAGAGCCGCTGGAAGTAGAAGCATCCGAATTCAATTTGAACTACATCAAATTAGACGGCAACGTGGGATGCATGGTGAACGGCGC
>NZ_JBSMDE010000020.1:0-9336 GCF_056497305.1 Caldithrix sp.
GTAGACCTGTTTTCAGGTAGTGGGAATTTGGGCATAGAGGCATTGAGCCGCGGCGCCAGACGCGTCATTTTTGTAGATTCGTCTGACAGCTCTTTGTCTGTTTTAAAAGAAAACTTAAATGCCATTGGAATTCCGGAAGAACAGTACTCTATTATTAAAAGCGATGCTATCCATTTTGCCAGAACCGTTGATTTTCAAAGCGAATTATTGTTGTTAGATCCACCTTTTAAATATCTGGAACTACAGGAATTGATCGATCGCCTGGTGGCCTCGCCCCTGATGACCCAAAAAAGTGTACTGGTCGTGGAACATGAGACAATAAACCCTGTAAAAATGGAAAGCGATCGTTACGAAGTACTGATTCAGAAAAAAATGGGAAGAAGTTTAATCAGCTTCATTGTGAAAAAGGAAGAAGATGAAGGATAAAAAAATTGCACTTTACCCGGGCACTTTTGATCCCATCACTTTAGGGCACATCGATATTATTGAACGCAGTTCGCGGCTGTTTGATGAGATCATCGTTACTCTGGCTATCAATCCGGCCAAAAAACCCCTGTTTAATGTCCATGAACGCATGGAGATGATCGAGGATGCAGTTAAGGATTTTTCCAATGTGCGTGTGGAAAAATTTGATGGACTGATTGTTGATTTCGCCAAAAAAATGAATGCTCAGGTCATCATTCGCGGCTTACGGGCCATTACCGATTTTGAATATGAATTCCAGATGGCTTTGATGAATCGGCAACTATCCGATGAAATTACCACCGTTTTTCTGATGCCTCATGAGAATTTTACCTATTTAAATTCGACAATTATTAAAAATGTTGCTAACTTTGGGGGGGATATTGAAAAATTTGTAACAAAATTTGTTGAGCGGAAACTAATAGAGAAATTAGCAAAGAAAGGGAAGCGGAATGGACTTTATTGAAAAGATTAGGAGCAAGGCCAGCGAAACCCGTAAAAAAATTGTTTTACCAGAAGCTTTCGACCCCCGTGTATTAAAAGCCGCCAGAATTTTGAAAGATAAAAATCTTGTACACCCCATACTTTTGGGGAACCCTGAAGCGTTAAAAAAGATTGCCCGTCAGGAGAATATCGAAATCGATGATCTGGAAATTGAAGACGTGGCTACTTCGGGGAAAGTGGAAGGTTTTGCCTCTGAATTTTTTGAATTGCGAAAACACAAGGGCATAACCATGGAACAGGCCCGTCAAAGTGTTGAAAATGTGCTCTATTACGGAGCCATGCTTGTAAGAAGGGGCGAGGTAAGCGGTGGAGTAGCCGGCTCTGTGGCTACTACGGGTGATGTTCTGAGGGCCGCTATTCAGGTGATTGGCATGAAACCAGGCATCAAAGCCGTGTCCAGTTCTTTTATTATGGTACTGAAAGATGGGCGGGAATTTGGCTTTGGAGATTGCGCGGTAATTCCCAATCCGGATGTGGATCAATTGGCCAGTATTGCCATTAGCAGTGCAACGACCTTTAGAAAGCTGGTTGGCGAAGAGCCACGCATCGCCATGCTTTCCTTTTCTACTAAAGGCAGCGCCCAACACGAAGATGTGGATAAGGTCATTCAGGCTACCGCCAGGGTAAAATCTTTGGCGCCAGAATTAAAAGTGGATGGTGAATTGCAATTTGATGCGGCTTTGCTTCCGGAAATTGCCCAGCGTAAGGCGCCGGGTAGTCCGGTTGCCGGAAAAGCCAACGTATTTATCTTCCCTGATCTGGATGCCGGAAATATTGCTTACAAAATAGCCGAACGCCTTGGCGGAGCAGAAGCCATTGGTCCGGTTATTCAGGGCCTGGCCAGACCCTTTAATGATTTGTCGCGTGGTTGTAGTGTGGATGACATTGTAAACGTAGCCTGCATTTGCAGTCTTTTAGCAGTGAGTTAGCACTCAGAAGGAGGTGATTGACGATGCCGACCTATGAATATATTTGTAGAAATTGTGGTTACGAATTCGAAGAATTTCAGAGTATTTCGGCAGAGCCCATTCGAATTTGTCCCAAGTGTAAAGGACGCGTAGAACGAAAGATTAGCGCAGGCGCCGGTCTCGTTTTCAAGGGATCAGGATTTTACATTACGGATTACAAAAATAAAGACAATAATTCAAAAAGCAGTCAGCAAAAAAAATCCTCAAAAAAATCTGATTCATAATCTTTTAACCTTTTAAAGAAAGGGGATAGGTATGTCTAAGCTTAAACAAAAGTTAGCAGAAAAAATTCCTTCTTATCGTGAAAGAGTTACCAAACTCATGAAGGAATACGGCGATGTTGTCGTTGATCAGGTGCACATTCGTCAGTTTTATGGTGGGATGCGCGGATTAAAATGTTTGACCACCGACATTTCTTATCTGGACCCCAACGAGGGGATTCGCTTCCGCGGCTACACCATTCCGGAAGTTCTGGAAAAATTACCCAAACCAAAAGGCGCTGAAATGCCGTATGTTGAGGGCCATTTCTATTTGCTTTTAACCGGCGAAATCCCGACCGAAGAAGACATTCAGGATGTGGTGGAAGAATTTAAAGCCCGAAATCGCGTGCCACATTACGTGTACGATTTATTACGCGAAATGCCGCGCGACACTCATCCCATGACCATGTTTTCTGCGGCTATTCTGGCCATGCAACGTGAATCGGTCTTTGTAAAACGCTACAACGAAGGCCTTTCCAAGATGGATTATTGGGATCCTTTTTATGAAGACGCTTTAAATCTATTGGCCAAATTACCGGAAATTGCCGCCTACATTTACCGGATGAAATACAAAGCCGATACGCCCATTGCTTCCAATCCGGATCTTGATTTTGGCGCTAACTTTGCACACATGATGGGCATTGACCATCCGTATGATGAAGTTGCCCGTCTCTACTTTATTTTGCATAGCGATCATGAAAGCGGTAATGTGTCGGCCCATACTACCCATCTGGTGGCTTCTGCTCTTTCTGATCCCTATTATGCCCTTTCAGCGGGTATGAATGGTCTGGCTGGCCCGTTGCATGGTCTGGCTAATCAAGAAGTATTGCGCTGGATTCAGCAGGTAATGGACAAAATGGGCGGAAAATTGCCTACCAAGGAAGAATTGAAAAAATTCGTCTGGGATACATTGAATGCCGGTCAGGTAATTCCTGGTTATGGACACGCCGTTTTGAGAAAAACAGATCCTCGCTACACAGCACAGCGTGAATTTGCTTTAAAACACCTGCCGGATGATCCCATCTTCCAACTGGTTAGCATGCTTTACGAGGTTGTGCCACCTATTCTGCAAGAACAGGGCAAGGCCAAAAATCCATGGCCCAACGTGGATGCACATTCTGGATGCATTCAATGGCATTATGGTGTTCGCGAATATGATTTTTACACAGTGATGTTCGGAGTGGGCCGGGCCATTGGCGTTTTGAGCAATATTGTTTGGGATCGCGCTGTGGGCCAGGCCATCGAGCGACCAAAATCTCTGACCACGGATATGCTGGAAGAAGTCGCCGGAATCAAAAAGTAATCGTGAATTCCTCCTTCCTAACGAAATCCGGGTGTTCTTTGAAAGACACTCGGATTTTTTTTGTTTCCAACCTGCAATGCTTATCTTGAGGCAGGAGAGCCGCAACGAAAAACATTTCTGTGGGGATTTAAACAACCACAGAGAACATCCGTCTGGCAGCCGGAGAGGCCAGCCAGTACGGCAAGGCGCAGCCTTACAGGTCTTGCCGCTGGTTAGAGCGAAGTGGAAATCTCTATTTTTTGAAACAGGTAGAGAAGTAACAAAGACAATTAATTGCCCTCACCTCATCGATTCCCCTCTCCCAGAATAAAAGTCTGGGAGAGGAGGAAGGTCTGTGGGAGATTTTCTACCATGGCCCTATTCACCATCAATGGGAATTCAGTGTGTCAGCTTGATGTTCATTTAACCATTCAACAAAACAGCAATTTAACGGTTTTACATTCTCTCACAAAACAAAAATTTACGAACGCTAAAGTAGTAAACCGTTGAAACGGTTTACTATTTCGGCCCGTTGGGAAGATAATTGTTTTGTGTGGTTTGTTTTACCCGCCGTTAAAACGGCGGGCTAATTTCGTTTTGTCCCGACGGGACTTTTTAACTATTCAGCCTTACTGCTATCTTTGCTTCTGTGACTTTTGAAATACCTCCACCTCCTGGGCTTTTATGATTTTTCTGCTACAAAAATGCGTTATTCTCTTTTTTAACACGCCATAAATCCGTATATTTAAACCTTTATTTTGAAATGCAGGCATTAAGCAAGGAGATTTACTATGGATGAAGTACAGGTTGATGAAGTGGTAGAAAAGAAATCCTTGGGTCAGGCTATTAAAGATGCCTTTAAGGAACTGGGCGAGACCTTTGTGGCTTTTGTCAAAGCGCCCAAAGCCCTCTGGGGAATTAATGTGCCTTACATTATTGAGGGGCTGGTCTATTTTGGCATTCTTACTATTCTCGGCAAATTTTGTTCTGAGAATGTGTCTTTAACCGATCCACAGGCTGGCTGGGTTTACAGCTACGTTACCGGAGGCATTACCTTTGCCATGCTCATTTTAGGAGGAGTATCCGACAAACTGGGCGTACGCCTCTCATTGATCATCGCCTTTGGAGTTATGTTCATTGGTCGCGCTCTGGTCGGATTGTCCGGCACCATTCCTCTGGGCTCGGGGCTCGGTTCGCCCATGTTTTTTGTCATGTTCTTTGGGCTTACCTTAATGGTTCTGGGCTACGGCCTTTACCAACCCGCCAGTTACGCCGGCGTTAAACGCTACACCAATCCCAAAACAGCGGCCATGGGCTACGCGGTCATCTATGGTCTGATGAATTTGGGCGCCTTTTTTTCCGGATTCATTTCTCCGCTGGTTCGGCACCGCTTTGAACATATTTTACCACCCAATGGCTTGCCCGCCGTATTCTGGGTTTACGCATTACTGACCTTTGTTTCCTTATTGATCACGGCACTCATCCTTACGAAAAAGACAGACCAGCAGGCCGTTGAGCAAATTGCCAGAGAAACCGCGGAAATGTCGGAGCCTGTGGAAGAAGGTGAAGAGACCAGAGAGGAAACAACCCTCAAACAAAAGATCAACAATATCCCCTTTACCATTTACACCCTGAGTACCCTGGCCTTACTCTTTTTGGTAGTGATGATCCGTAATGATAAAGTGCAATTCAATCTTTTATTGGCCAGTGTTTTACTAATCGCCAGCTTTGTGCTATCGGGCTGGGAATACTTACGGCATCGACCGGATCACCCGTTCAGAGATCTGCGTTTTGTGGCATTCATTTTTATGCTCATTCCCGTGCAAACCCTTTTTGCCCACAACTGGTTGACCATTCCATACTACCTGGACCGCGCTTTTCATGGTTCGGTGGTCAGCCAATATTTTGAGCTGTTTTCCAACATTAATCCCATTTTGATCTTTGTGCTGGCGCCGGTAGTTGCCGGTTTAACCGCCTCGCGCAACATTTACAAGATGATGATCTACGGCACGCTGGTCATGGCGGCGCCTACCTTTTTACTGTCCTTTGGGCCCAATGTCATCTTCTTCCTCACTTACATCTTAATAATGTCCATTGGCGAGGCCATGTGGCAACCCCGCTTTTTACAATGGATTGCCGAAATCGCGCCCGAAGGAAAGACCGGAGCCTACATGGGTATTGGTCAGCTGCCCTGGTTTTTAACCAAAGTTCTTACCGGACTCTACTCAGGTTACTTTGTGGAAAAGTACATTCCCCGACCAGAAACCGGTTTGCCTGAACATTCAGGGAAACTGTGGTTCATTTACGGCTTAATCGCCATCTCTTCCACCGTCTTTTTATGGTTGGCCAAAGGCTGGATGATGAAAGGCATGAAACAAAAATCGTCCTAAAAGCGATGATTCGGCCCTAAATTTATGGGCCATTTAAAGGAGGTCTTTTCGCCTGGTCGAACCTTTGCGCCCTTCTTCCCGGACCCGGGTCCAGGTAGAAGGGCTTTATTAAAAACCGGTTAAATTTGACTTATGAAAAAATTTATTTTCTTTGCAAGCCTGTTTCTGATTCCTCTCTTGTTTTTAAGTATGGCCGAACTTTCCCTGCGCCTGCTTTCTTACGGAACCTCCTACCCCCTTTTTAAACAGGAAGGCGATTGGATCGTAATTAACAGCCAGTACCCGAAACTGTTTTTCGGACGCTTCGATGCGGCCGCACCCGAATTGATTGAACACAAATTCAGGGCCCGTAAAGAGAGCAACACCGTACGCATTGTCTGTTTAGGTGGCTCCACAACAGCCGGTTTTCCATTTGAAATCAACATCAACTTTCCGGTGTTTCTGCAATGTTTTCTGAAGAAACAATTCCCGCACAAAAAATGGCAGGTCATTAATCTGGGCATTTCCGCGGTAAATTCTCAGGGCGTGCGTTTCATGGTTCCGGAGGTGTTAAAGCTCCATCCCGATCTGATTCTCATTTACATGGGGCACAACGAATTTTACGGGGTTTTTGGGCCGGCTTCCGCCCAGGGCGCCTTCTCCAATCCCCTTTTAGTACAGGGATTTTTGAGATTAAAACACTGGCGCATCTATCAGCTTTTAGAAGAGATCATCTACCGTTTGGGGCCGCGCAAAACCAGCTCTGGAACCACCCTGATGGCCCGCACAATCAAACAAAACAACGTACCATTCAACGGCCCCCTGTACAAAAAAACACTCCGCCATTTTCAGCGCAATCTTTCGGCCATTTTGCAGACTTTCAAAGAAAAAAACATTCCGGTTGTGCTCTCACCGCTGGTCAGCAATCTTAAAGATCAGCCACCTTTAGGGGCCGACGCTTCACAAATACCATGGCCCGATTTACCCGCCCTTCAGCGCGCCTTAGAACGCGAAGACTTTGGCGCTGCAAAAACAATGCTTAAGCAGGCCTTGAAACAGTTTCCGCAAAATGCACTTCTGCATTTTCTCCTGGGTAAGGTTTACTATTACTTTCAGAATTTTGAATTGGCAAAAAAGCATTTTGCCCTGGCCCGCGATTACGATCCCATCCCTTTTCGGGCACCTTCAGCTATTAACCGGATAATCCGACACCTGGCAGGACAATATCATCTGGAGCTGGCTCCAACCGATAGCCTGTTTGGTCGCCATTCAAAACACGGGATTTACGACAACACCCTTTTTCTGGAACATCTTCATCCCAATGAAAAGGGCTATTGGCTAATGGCCCACGCTTTTGCCCGGCGGGTAAGTTCAATCTTGCGCGCTAACCCACATTGGTCGGCCGGCCCCTCCTGCGCGCACTACACGGAATTAGACCTGGCCATCGGAGAACAAAAAATTGTACAGCTGGTAGCCCAGGCGCCTTTTTACGGCAAAAGCGGTTTTTCGGCCCGTACGTTTGATCCTCCACTCATTCATGAGCTGGCCAACCGACACAACAAAAAACAGTTGTTGTGGGACGCCGCTCATTTCCAATTAGGCGATTATTATCTTGCCCATGATTTAATGAATAAGGCTTTGCGGGAGTACCATGCCGTTCTGGCCTATGATTCTACACATTTAACGGCTTTAGCGCGCATCGGTGACGCCTATTTTAAGGAAAGAAAGTTTGATCTGGCCAGACAGTACTATCAGAAAGCAGCGGCCCTGCATCCCGGAGCAACCTTTGTAAAAGCCAAACTGGCCCAGACTCAGTTTCTTTTGGGGAATGTTGCCCGGGCTTTAAACGTTATTAATCGAATCACGTATCATCCACTTTGGATGAAACAGCTGGATAGCCAGCAACAAGTCGCATTGCGTTATCTACAGGCTGTTTCTCTGGCGCGTCTGGGCCGGACCCAGGAAGCCAGAAAGGTTTTAAGAAGGGTGTTAGCGCTGGCGCCCGAATTTAAGGCGGCCAGACAATTGGCAGAACAATTAAAACAAAAGGAGGAATAAAATGTTAGAAACAGGTGTACAGGCCCCGGATTTTGAATTGCCGGATCAGCACGGCAATCGGGTTAAATTATCCGATTTTAAAGGACAATGGGTCGTGCTCTATTTTTATCCCAAAGACATGACGCCCGGCTGCACCACGGAAGCCTGTAACTTCCAGGAGAGTATGCCTAATTTCAAGAACCTTAAGGCCGTGATTCTGGGAATCAGCAAGGACTCCGTGGAACGTCACAAAAAATTTGCTGAAAAATATCACCTTCAATTTCCGTTGTTAAGCGATGCCGAAGACCATGTTTGTGAAACTTACGGAGTTTGGGGCGAAAAAAGCATGTATGGTAAAAAATACATGGGGATCACACGCTCTACCTTTTTGATCGATCCGCAGGGCAAAATTGTCAAAGTTTACCCGAAAGTAAAAGTAAAAACGCACCATGAAGAGGTCATGAAAGATTTACAGGCGCTTAAGGCCCAGAATCAGTAATGAGGGGATCGGACCTACAAACAGTTGATTGAAGGCAGCAAAGCCACAATCTTTAAATAACCGCAGAGAGCCAGGAGAAGGCACAAAGGGCAAAAAAAAATTTTAATTAAAAATTACGAATTATTTTGCGAAGGGCCAATTGTGCCCAGGCGGTGAAGGCCTGGCCGGTCTGTCTTTCTGAATTCCGCTTCAGACGTAACTCGAGCTTCAGCTCGATATCTCCAATGGTAGTTTGAACTCCCCCTGGCCCCGATTTTCGTGGAGAAAGTGGCAGGAGGTGAGGACGAAAAAGACGAAGCCTGTTTTAGCGAAGCGGAAATCCCGATTCTCGGGGACAGGCCATTCAACAACTTTACTTCCTCACATAGCACAAAAATTTTCGCCTCCCGCCATGGTAGGATAGACCTTTTAAGGGGAATAATTTAAAACCTTATTTTGCATAATCTTAACGATCTGGCGGTTGACCCTGGGCGGTATTCAAAGAATCAATAAAATTCTAAGGCAGCAAAGCCGCAACCAAAATTAACCGTAGAGAGCACAAAGATTTCGAAAAAAAATTAAATTTATTGACTTATAAGGCGAAAACTTAACAAAGCTGAACAATTTGCTCCCCCTTCCCTTTATTAAAAAAAGGGAAAGGGGCCGGGGGGTTAGGATCTTCAGTACAAAAATTTTCGCACGCTAATGCATTACATCTTTTGAAGGAAGTATTCTTATCCACTGGAATTTTCATTCATGCCCGGGGTTTCTCTGGGCATTGTTTTTATTGATTATCGTAGGTTTCTACGCGATCTTCCCTAACCGCCAGTTCGATGCCTGCCTTTTTGAACAATTGGCGTGTTTCCTGCCCGGCATGGTAACGGCGTTTGGCCACTACCTTTTTAATTCCCACACTGATGATCAGCATGGCGCAAACCCGGCATGGTTCCATGGTGCAATACAGAGTAGTACCCTC
>NZ_JBSMDE010000021.1:0-60268 GCF_056497305.1 Caldithrix sp.
GAAATTTTCATTTAAGGGCTTGACAGGTTCTTGTCGATTGCTAAATTAAAAAAGCCACTGGATGGGAAAGGTAAATTGACTTGTAAAATACAAACCAGTACCGGTCAAATGACACTATTACGAATTACGAATTATTTTGCGAAGGGGAAAGTTTTGCCCAGGCGGTGAAGGCCTGTGCTGGCATGTCATTCTGAATCCCACTTCAGACGTAACGCGAGCTTCAGCTCGAGCCTTTTGTAAAGGCGAAAAAAAATTTCTCCACTCTGAACGTCGCTTTCGATCCGCGCATCGGTCGAAATGACAATCAGTGAGGTTTCGTGCCGAGCGTCATTCCAAATCCCGATCCTCGGGGGCAGGCTTGTCCGGCCGTAGGTTGGAGCGAAGCGGAAATCCCGATTTTCGGGGACGGGCCCGTCTGGCCAGCCGGACAGGCCATTCAACAATTAAACAATTCAACAACTCAACCTTTTTTTTACTTCCTCACTCCGCACAAAAATTTTTGCATCCCGCCATGGCGGGGATAGATCTTTTAAGGAAAGTATTCTAAAAAGCCGCCTTAAAAGAAAAGCGGCCCTTTACAATTTATTCAGAGCTAAGGGATGTACCATACCAGGAACAGCAAAAACAACCTTTGTTCCTGACATTGGCTGTTATTTCTCTAAAATAGCACCCGTGGGGCAGACTGCAGCACAATCACCGCAATCTTCGCACATTTCCTGGTTAATGTAAGCCACATCGTCCTTCATCTCAATGGCTCCGCTGGGGCATTCGCTTTCGCAAGCCACGCAACTGATGCATTCTTCTTCCTGAACTACGTACATGAAATTCTCCTTTGTTTTAAAATTTAATGTTTAACATAAAGAGCTGCTCTTTAAACAATTATTATGCCAGATTAGAGTATTTTTCTTAACTAATTAAAAAATAAAAGATTAACGTTTAATGGCCTCAGTCGCTGCTGTAAAATATTTTTTAGAAATACAAAAATGGCCAGAAAGGTTCCTAAAATTGGGAAAGAAGGTATCCTGCGGAGCAGTTCTTAAAAATTGCATAAAATGTCCGATTCCAATATATTAGATGCGGAGGTTAAAATGATAAAGATCATACTGTACATTTTCTTATTGAGCGCTCTGGGAATTATTGCTTTTTTTATGCTGCTTAACAGCATTCTGCATCGTATTTTTCATCATCCTCCTGTAGAAAATAAACGTACACCCGCGGAATTGGGGTTACCATTTAATGAAATTTTTATTGAAACGGTTCACCATAAAAAGTTGCAATTATTTGAAATACCTGCACAAAATCCGGGTAATCTGGTTTTTCTTTGCGTACATGGTTGGGCCAATACGGTAGATAATTTTTTAGAAATTGCCACGCATCTGGTTAAAATGGGCCCGGTTTATTTACTGAATACCCGTAATCACGGAAAAAGCGATCACGAAAAAACCATGACCATTTTGAAATATGAAACTGATATTCGCCATGCGCTGGATTTCATAGAAAAAAAATTCTCCAACAGAGTGAAAATTGTTTTGCTTGGGCATTCTCTCGGGGGAGCTGCCGCCTTGCTTACTGCTCATGATGATCGCCGAGTTGCCGGCGTGGTTTCCATCAGTACCTTTTCCGATATGGAAAATATTTTGTACCAGGGATTTTTGAAAAGCAATGTGCCGCGGGGCTTTATCAAAAGCCTGCTTACTTACATTGAGTTTAGAATCGGTCGATCTCTGAAAGAAGTTTCCCCGGCCCAAATCATTAAACAAATCCAGATCCCAGTACTGTTGATTCACGGCACTAAGGATGAAGTGGTGGAATACTCCGAAGTGGAAAAGATCTTTAAAGAGGCCAAAAAGAATCGAATTAAAAAATTTATTGCCAGAGGACACAACCACTCTTCCTTGTTAAAAGATGAGAATGTGGCTATTGCCATAGAAAATTTCATAACCAAGACATACTTAGATTAGTGATTTTAAGCATGACCTTGATTTGAGTTTGTGATTATCCTTTACAATAAAAGAAACCATGGAGGATTAAATGAGAAAATCAATTATTACCGGTGTTGGACGTTATTTGCCAGAAAAGGTTGTAACCAATTTTGATCTGGAAAAGATCATGGACACTTCTGATCAATGGATTCGGGAGAGAACCGGAATTATTGAACGTCGTTTTGCAGACATAGAAAACGGGGAGACAACCTCGTACATGGGAGCTCAGGCAGCCAGAAAGGCGCTTGAGATGGCTGGATTAAAACCGACGGACATAGATTTTATTATTTTTGCCACCTTAAGTCCGGATTACTTTTTCCCTGGCTCCGGTTGTCCCTTACAGGTTCATCTGGAGATTCCTGGTATTGGAGCCATGGACATCCGAAACCAGTGTACAGGATTCATCTATGCTCTGACTACTGCCGATCAGTTTGTCAAAACAGGAATGTATGACAATGTACTGGTAGTGGGAGCAGAAGTCCATAGCAGCGGATTGAATATGAGTACTGAAGGACGAGATGTAGCCGTTTTGTTTGGCGATGGCGCTGGAGCGGTTGTTGTCTCTGCTTATGAGGGAGATGACGGAAGAGGCATTTTAACCAATCATTTACACGCTGACGGACGGTTTGCCCAGGAATTGTGGGTGGAATCACCCGGTTCTCGCTATCGACCCCATCTTACAGAAGAGATCATGAAGTCGGGGAAAATCTATCCCTATATGAATGGACGCCATGTGTTTAAACATGCCGTTACGCGTTTTCCGGAAGTGATTAAAGAGGCATTGCAGGCCGCGCAGGTTAAGACCGAAGACGTTGATCTGGTTATCCCCCACCAGGCCAACCAGAGGATCACCGAAGCGGTTCAATTGCGCTTGGGTTTGCCAAAAGAAAAGGTGTTTTCCAATATTCACAAATACGGAAATACCACCGCGGCATCCATTCCCATCGCCATGAGCGAGGCCCTGGAGCAGGGATTGATTAAAGAAGGCAGTCTGGTATGCCTGGCAGCCTTTGGCAGCGGCTTCACCTGGGCTTCCTCCTTAATTCGCTGGTAAGCAACAACAAGAAGCTTCCGAAGATTGGGCAGGCTGAAATCGGTTAGAATACTTCCCTCAAGAGATCTAGTCCCGCCATGGCGGGATGCAAAAATTATTGTGCTTTGTGAGGAAGTAAATCTGTTGAATTGTTGATTTGTTGAATGGTTGAATGAGCATCGAGCTGACATGGCGAATTCCCATTGTTCGTGAATGGTATTTCCAACATAAGTGAGAAAAATCTTCCCCCTCTCCCAGATTTTTATTCTGGGAGAGGGGGATCGAGGGGGTGAGGGCTAATTAGTGAAATGACTTCCTTTGTTGGAAGGGAAGAATTAAGAGTGTAAGAGTTAAAGGGTTCCCGGACATCGGTCTGTCTTTTTTTAAATAAGTTTTTTGGTTGCGGCTGTGCTGCTTTAGTCTTTTATTTTAAAAACATCATCTTGCGTACAAAGGATTTGCCTTCTACGGTGAGATTGCAAAAATAGATGCCGGAAGCGAACCGATCAGCCTGCCAGTCAATCTGGTGCAGCCCGGCGGATAGTTTTTGTTGTAATAGATTTTCGATTAAACGCCCGCGAACATCGTAAATCCTCAACTCCACACGAGCGGCTTGTGGTAGTTCAAAACGAATGGTTGTCGCCGGATTGAAAGGGTTGGGGAAGTTGGAAAATAAGCGAATGGTCTGCGGTAGCTTGTTTTGGTTTAAAGGGATTAAACTGGTCAAAGTAGGGTACTGGACGCGTAAATAATCAAAATAGACCGAACCGGCTACTGTTTCTCCATTTTCAACAGAACTTCCTGGCTTAAACCAGATGTACTCTATTTGAATCGGGTAATTAAATTGAGCCAGGTTGTCGAATGGCGAAAAAGTAGTGACCGGATGCCAGACGGTAACAAATTGCGTGCTGTCTTTAAGATAGCCGCGCATGTCGGTTTTAAATAGCTCGCCATTGTTGTCTGAGACGACAAAATAGATTTTGTGATTCCCGCCATCGGATTTAAAATCAAGGCCAATTTTTTCTGGCAGGCCATAAATCGGAATCTTTTTGGTCAAATAATAGTTCGCTTTTTGCGCGCTGGAGTAGACGAATTGATAATCCAGACGCAGAGCGTACTGCCCGGCCGAATGAATGGTTGAGTCCAGAGAGAGGGCAGAATGTAACGAATCGAAATGTTCCCCGCTTAGTTGCCAGCTGTTCGCATCATCCATGATATCCAGTAATCGGGTGTCTGTGCCCACTTCAACGCGTACGGTGATGGAATCGGACAGGGTATCGAATAAGGCAATAACCTGGGTTTGCCCTTCCTGCAACCCAAAGAATTTCCCATCCTGAATAAAGCCGATTTGAGGAACGCTCACTTCCCAATGCAAGGAGTTCGCCGATAGGGTAATGGTTTTTCCATCTTCCACCAGACCCTTTACGCTTAAGGTGATGGGCTGCAGAGTGTCGGTCACGGCAAACTCGGGTTCGAGGTCAATTTGCCGGATGGCCTTAATTCGAACAAAGGCCGAATCGACGCTGTTTTGATATTGGGCGTAAACATAGCCGCTACCACCATTGGCCGTGGCTTTGAACATTCCCTGGCTGTCAATGGTGCCCAGCGTGGAATCCACATAAAAATGTACCTGTTGCAGGGCAATGGCGTATGGATTAAAAAATTCATCCCAGCCACTTACGGTAAATTGCTGCGATCCGTTGAAATAGAGCTCAACATTGTCCGGTTCGATTTGAATGGCGCCGAATTCTCCTTCAGGCGCCGAGGAAATAGCCAGCAAGGCATTGGCAACCGGCCGTTCAGAACCGTCGGAAGGGTGATTTTTAATGGCATTGCGCACAACAAAGGTGGTCGAACCGCCTCCATCCAGGTTTAAACCATAAGCCACGCCAAAATCGATCATCACATCGGCCAGTTCGGGTAAGGTCATGCCCTTGTAAAGACCGGCTCGGCGTCCGTCGACTGTAAAAAAGTAAAGTTTGCTGGAATCGGCATTAAATCCCACGGCGGTTCGGGGGTGAACCTGGTAGGCGTGCCCGGGGCCGCCCTCTTCCTGGTAACCTTCATCGGCCCAGTTTTCTCCCTGGTAAACGATTTTGGGGTAGCCGCCGACCATTTCCATTAATTGCGGTAAAGCAGGCGTCAGACGCAGAACAAGACCGATGGTGTCACCGGAAGCAACATTGTCGTCGAAAAAGGGCATGGCATTGCCGTGGGCCGAAAGGACGGCGCCATTGACCGGAATGGCCATGTCGCCTTTTAGGGTTTCTTTGTTTTGTACAATGGCCCAAACCGTGTCGTTAACCACCCAGGGCGTGATGGGAACTAACGCAACTTCGGTTCCCCATTGATTGGTGCCGGTTGATGTGCCATGAAAGCGATTGTAAAGCACGGTTTCATCTGTATTGCGCACACCGTTGACGTGATTGATGACGTGCTCGCCCTGGGCCGTGAGCACCTGACCGCTGAAATGAACAATATCCAGACAGGGATGGTCTTCTTTGTCGAAACCAATGGTCGAAACAGCAATGGGATTGCGCAACATCTGACCCTGAATGACCTGTACGTTGATGGGCACGCCTTCACTGCTGAAAAAGTCGGCATTAATGGCGCCAATGACCTGATGTCCCTGGTAGCTGCGTCGTCTGGCCATGGAGCTGGTGGTTTCTCGCCCCACATAGGCGTCTTTGGCCTTCACCGTTTCGATGGCCACGTAAGGGTTTTTAAGATCAATTTCCAGAATGTTGATATTCCACAATTTTTCGGGTACGCTCACATGCTTGTAAACCATGCCCGGACCAACGATCAAGGTGTTGTCTACACGGTAATGGTATTGGGCATGAAGGAATGAGAGGGCGCACAACAGAATGACAAATTTTTTCATGATGAACTCGCTGTTTGGTGATTAATGTGTCCTAAATTAAAATAGTATCTGTTCAATAGCAAGTAGTTTAGTTCTCCAAAAGACCGAATTCAATTGCGAATTATTTTGTGCAATGACTGGTTGTACTTAAGAAGTGAGGCCAGGTGTTATTTTAAGTAAAGCGTAACTCGAGCTTTAGCTTGAGGTTTTTACGGGCGAAGCATTTTTTGCAAAGTTTTGCTTAAGAGCAATTTTAACTTGTACACAAAGAGGTTGTGTTAATTGGAACCATTTTTAGAATACTTCTTTCAGAAGATGTAATGCAATAGCGTGCGAAAATTTTTGTGCTATGTGAGGGATTAAAGCTGTTGAATTGTTGATTTGTTGATTTGTTGAATGGCCTGTCCGGCTGCCACGGCCAGACGGGCCTGTCCCTTAAAATCGGGGAGAAGAATGACAGAAAGTCTCGAGCTAAAGCTAGAGTTACATTGCTCTTTCGAATGGTCTGCCAATGTAAGGGATTCTCAGAATGACATGCCGGCACGGTTCCTCACCGCCTGGACAACACTTGCCCTTTCACAAATTAATTCGTAATTCGTAATGTTTAATTTTTAATTTAAAAATGCTTCGCCTTTACGTCTTTCTGTCCCGACTGCATCGGGGCATCGTTCGCGAAGTGACAATCCCTGAAGCCTATTCTGGAGAGAGGCAATTCGGAGAAGAAGGCTTAACAATCTGCCCGGCCGATTTACACAGGACAAAACCGCTTTTACTTTTTCCCCAGCTTTTTCATGAAGCCCAACACAACCTGCCCATACTGCCAGCGATCTTCAGGACGAATCAATTTTTCCTGCTCGTAACCAAGGCGGATGTACAACTCTGTTTTTCGACTCAGATCACGGCTGATTTTCAGATGCAAGCGGTTAGTGGAATTGACCGGTGAGTAGAGCAGTACAAAAGCGCTTTTTACACGTGCAGCCGGAAGTCGGTAGTATTCTGCGAAAAAGAGGAGAGACCAGTGCCGGCCCAGCCAGGCGCCAAACAACAGATTGAACTGTTGATCGGTCAGCGGTCGGATCAGGCCCTGATGAAAGTGTAACAGAATAGCGTAGTGGAATGAAAAGAGAAAGCGACCTTTCCAATCAAGGCCAAAGGCCAGTCCAAGGCGCTGGCCATGATTGGGCTGCAAAGAATCAACGGCAACGGGTTGCAAAGAGTAACGTTCATGGTAGAGCAGTACGCGCAAGAGAAACGATTGCAGCCAGAAGCCGGGGCCCAATTGCAAAACCCGGGCATTGAGCTGCTGACGGTCGAAGTCTTTGGTGTCGCGGTACCAGAGCATGGCGGCTGCGCTCCATAAAAGAGAGCGCGAGGCCTGATAGGTGAGCTGAAAAGAAAGATCGCTGCTTTGCCAGGCGTAGGAGGCCGTCTTTAATTTAAAGTGCTGGTAACGCGTCCGAAAGCGCATCTCAGCGCTGAATCCCTTTTTTTGGACCTGCAAGGTAAATTGTCCTTTCAGGCGTTGGGTCAACAACGAGGCGTCCATGTCGAAGATTTCCGGCTGGTAAGCGGTGAGCCATTTGAGACGAACCGGGGCATTGGTCACAGTCTGGCCCAGTTCGAGGCGCGGTCTGAACAACAGATATTGCTGTTCATTGCGGAAACGTGACAGGCCGCTTTCCAGATTGAAGTGTGAAAAAAACTGGGCCTTCCCACCAGCAATGAAGGAAAGTTCAAAAACAAAACAGAACAAAATCCAGCGCTGTAATCTTGAAGTACAATCCATTGCACTTTACTGTTTTAAGCGGGATTGGATTAACGCCCGGTAGCTCTCCAATGTGTTCTGGGCGCGCTCAATGGTTTTGAGTACCGAATCGATGGGCACGGTCGATTGGGCTTGCAGAGATTGACTGATCAGCCGGTCGATTTGGGGCAGATCTACCACCACACCGGCCGGAGAGGCCGCAGGGAGAATGCTTTCTGGGACCATGTCGATCTCGCGGTCGCCATAGCCCTGGGGCGCAATGCTGCGCTTTTGCGTCTGTTGAAAAGGAAGCGCACTGCTGAGTTGCGCATCGTTGATTTCATCTACAAAAGCGCGGGCTTTTTCCTGCAAGCGTTGCATCTGACGTAATTCTTTGTGTTTTAATTGTAGAAAATCAACCTGGCGGTCGATTTCCCGCAAGGCGTTTTGCAAATAGTCGATTAAAATAGCCCTTTTCAGACTATCCTGCACCTCATTCGGATTAAGCTTACCAAGATTTTGCACATCCAGCGACAAATTTTTCAGCTCCGGAGAAACCAGTAAGCGTTTACGCAGCAGTTGTTTAATGCGCGTTAACAGGACGTTTTTTTGCGCTGCCTTTCTGGCTGTTGTTACACGTTGCCGTAAGGAGTCGATTTGTTGATTGTACAGACGGAACAGACGGGCGTTAACGGCGACAAGCCGTTCGTACAGCGAATCCAATCTGGCCTGAAGCATTACGATTTGTTGGGAGTGGTGCAATGCTCTCTTTTGTAAAGGAGCGATTTTGGAGGACTTTGCCTGTCTTCGTTGCAGTGAATCGATCTGAATTTGTAAGGGGCGCAATTGTCGGTTCAGAGCTTCTTTTTGCAGGGCGCTTTGCCAGATGTGTTGCAGTAAGGTCTGGCGCTCCCTTTCGGCGCGCGTCAGCGGGGTGGTTTGCGCCTGCAGACTAAAAAACGAACACAGGATAATGAGTAGTCCGATTGCTTTCATGTGTTGAGTCCAAATTTTTCCAACTTGTAGTACAGAGCGCTGGTGCCGATGCCCAGCAGTTTAGCGGCCTGTTGTTTGACGCCATTGGCCTTTTTTAAAGCCTGAATAATCAGATTTTTTTCAAATTGGTACAGCGCCTGGTCTAAAGGCAGGTTTTGCCAATCCTGTGTACTGAGATTGATTCCGGTCAGTTGAGCGGCCACCAGGTGCGTGGGAATGACCTCATCCGCACAGATGATGTGCAGACGTTCTATTACGTTTTGCAATTCACGGATGTTGCCCGGCCAGTGGTAGGCGCTCAATATTTCCAGGGCCTGCGGTTCGATTTTTTTGGTGCAGCCTCGTCGCTGATTCAACTGTTGCAGAAAATATTCCACCAGAAGCAGGATGTCTTCTTTACGCTGACGCAAGGCCGGCGCTTTAATCGGGATGACACTCAAACGGTAGTAAAGATCCTGACGAAAGTGGCCGCTGGCGATACGTTGTTCCAGATTGCGATTGGTGGCTGCGATGATGCGCACGTCCACACGCAGGGTCTTTTCACCGCCCAGACGCTCGAACTCTTTTTCCTGTAGAACACGCAATAATTTAACCTGCAAAGCGGGAGAGACATCGCCGATCTCATCCAGAAAGAGGGTGCCGCCATCGGCCAGTTCAAAGCGGCCTTTGCGCTGCCGGATGGCTCCGGTAAATGCGCCCTTTTCGTGGCCAAACAGTTCGCTTTCCAGTAAATTGTCGTTTAGCGCGCCACAGTTTACTTTGATGAAAGGATGCGCGGCCCGTTTGCTCCTTTGGTGGATGGCCCGGGCGATCAGTTCTTTGCCCGTTCCGCTTTCGCCCTGGATGAGCACAGGACTGTCTTCGTCGGCTACCGCTTCGATTAAATGAAAAATGCGTTGCATTTCCGGCGATTTTCCGACCATCTGTCCAAACTGGCCGCTTATTTCCTGATTGAGGTAAGCGTTCTCGGCCTGCAGGGCTTCAATTTGTTGTTGTTGAAGAATTTTTTGCGCTACATTGCGCACCCGCAGTAAAAATTCATCGCCGGAAAAGGGTTTGGTTAAAAAGTCGGCTGCGCCCATTTTCATTGCTTTGACGGCTTCGTCAATGGTGCCGTAGGCGGAAATGAGCAGCACCTCCAGGCGTGGCTGTAATTTTTTGCTCTCCTGCAATACCTGCAAGCCATCCAGAGGCTGCATGCGTAAATCGGTTACCAGAAGATCGACTTCGTGGCTTTTGAGGAATTCCAGCGCAGCCGGTCCGTCGGCAAAATCGAAGGCCAGGTAACCGGCGCGCTTTAAATTTTCGCGCAGTCCCAGACGCATGGTCGGGTTGTCTTCTACCACGACCACGCTCAGTTTCCTTTGTTTCATTTAATTGGTTTCTCCGTTTAACTCAATTCTAAATAGCGCTCCGCCCTGAACGCCCGGTACCAGGCGGATGGTGGCTTCGTTCAAGGCACACAGTTTCTGACAGATGGTCAGTCCCAGGCCAACGCCGTTGCTTCGGGTAGTAAAGAAGGGCTGGAAAATTTTCTCCTGGTATTCGGCGGCAATACCCGGCCCATTGTCTTCAATTTCCAGCGCATTCTGTTCACAGCGCAGGAAAATGATGCCGGGCCTGCCGTTCAGAGACTGCAAACTGTTGGCCAATAAGTTGTTCAAAATGTGTTTCAGATGGTCCGGATCAAAATACAGGGTTTTCTGTTTAAATTGCGTAAGCAACTCAACTTTTCTGGATTTCAATTCGATGGCGAACCGCTCTTTGAGTTCGCTCACCAGTTGCGGCAGGTCAACTTCTGTTCTTTGCGCCGGGCGGGGCCGACTGTATTCTAAAAATTCATTAATCTGTTGTTTCAGATGACGCACCTCTTCCAGCGCTTTTTTTAAGTAATTTTGATCGGCATGATCGTCTGGCAGGTCGTCGCGAATCAGGCCTAACAATAATTCGATTCCCCCTAAAGGATTTCGCAATTCGTGGGCAATTTGGGCCAGCATCTGTTCCTTTTCCTGATCGCGTTGAGCCAGGGCATCGCGCATTTGGGTCAGGGCCTGTGTTAGATCGACGATCTCTTTTAACCGGGTGGCCGGGGGGCGCGCTGAAAAGTCGCCGCCTCCGATCTTGCGACTAAAAGCAGTAATGCCGCTTAAAGGGGTGTGAATGGAGTGGGCAATGTACAGCCCGGCCAGCAGGGTTAAAATCAGGCCGATCAAAACAAACAAGATGAATTGGCCAGACAGGCGTGTGATTTGCGCCAATTGACGGGCATTGGCCTGCAGGCCGAGGTAGTGGTTTTCTGTTAAGCGTTCAAAAGCCCAGAGATACCACTGCCGGTCGTCGCCGGTAAAGGGCTGACCGATGAACGTTTGGCCGCGTTTTAAATGACGCAAACTCTCTTTGTTAACCAGCAGACCCGTTACGGCGTTTGAACGGTTGATGGCGCTGAGAACCTGCCACTGTTTATTAAAAATGAAAGCATTCTCCAGGTTGAGTAGAGAGTCCAGCTCAAGCAGTGTGGTGGTAAAATAGCGCTGAGCTCTGGACCTTTCTTGGGGAACCAGAAACGGTAATAATTGCGGATCGATTTGCCTGGCAATGACATTCAGGCTGATTTGCATTTGTTCCTGAAATTGTTTGATGTACAAATTACGCACAAACAGATAGCTGAAACGGGCCAGCAGAACCAGGGCCAGCACGTTAATGCAGGTGAACAGAACAATGGTCCGCGTTTTCAGAGAATTGAGGTTGAATAATTTCATACCCTGGCCTTTTTTTTACGTAATAATGTACAAATTCGTTTAACCGAATACAATTGAGCGGAGTCCTCGCCCTCTAATCTTTTAGCACTGAAAATCGGGGCGCGGGGGAATTCAGTTAGCCGGTAGGCGCAAGCTTCAAGCCTGCGCTTGATACTTTCTTCGCCCTTACAAAACTCGAGCTGAAGCTCGAGTTATGGTACGCTTGCGAATGGTCTGCAAGTGTAAGGAATTCTTCTTCCGATAAATCGCGATTTGAATGACATTTGGCCTTAGGCCTGGCCATTTAGGCACCACTCGCACTTAAAAAATTGCGCTGACGCTCAAAATTCCTCTTCTACCTTCATTCTTCCCACACGGGTTTGATGACCTTGCCCATGAACAGGATTGAACCGCTTGATTTTTCACTGATCACAAAAATAAAGGGTTGATCAAATACCAGACTTAAGATGTGCGGGCCTCCAATTGTAATGACCACAATCTCCACAATAGTAACGGCTGCTGCCTCAGTACCCTTTTCGCTGACCTCAATAATGGTCTGGTGGATAACACGGTTGATGAACAGCTGGTATTTGTCTGCCATGCGTGAAAAATCGGCCTGCACCGGGTCAAAGGCGATCCGCATGCCTAATTCCTTTAGCGGCTCATTCAGCAAGGTTTTAAAGCCAAATCGTAGTTTTGGCAACCCGATGGTGCAGCTGTCTTCTTTTAAGTTTTCCAGAATACGCATCCATTCTTCCTGAGTAAACTCCTGCACGTAGGTCACGAAATCGGTTATATGTTCTGGCATGATGAGCGTCATTACGAAATTGCCCTGACCGTACGGCAATTGAGCGACCTTAATCCGCCCATCGATTAATACCGGAATCTTGCAGGTCACGTACATCATGGAACACTCTGTGGTCTGTCCGTTAAGTTGCATGAACGCGTGTTGTTGTACTTCATCTTCCGGGAATTGGTAGGTCCACAAGCCATTAAAGTACAGCGCATTGATCAAATACATCACTGCGTCAGCCGATATGTTGTCCAGCGCTTTGGGGATTTTCCCATGTGTAACCTGAGCAATCCAGTTGTTAATCGTAAGAACAGCCTGAGGATCGGCAAAATTTAAGGAACGCACTTCAGTGTTGAAATATTGTCGGTTAACAGCCAAAAACTCGGGCAAAAAATCGATGCCCTTTCTACACCAGATGGAGTTGGCTATTTCAAAAATGACGCGTGGGTCAAGCTGTTGCAGGTTCTGATAAAGATAGGCGTAAGCCTCGTTTATGGCCTGTTCATCCATGCCATCAAAGCCCAGCGTCTTTTGCATGGCAGAGTAAGTTGAATCGCTGGCTCCGTTTAACGTCATGCCCAGGGCCATGGAAACACTGAAAGGCGAGATGAAAACATTGCTCTGCGGTTGTTGCTCATTCACCTGAGAAAACAGATCAAAGGAAAAGGCATTGCTGGCCTGGATGACCTTTTTGTGCAATGGCTTTACGGGAAGTGTTTGGTAGCGGTTTTCTTTGGGCGACAAAGGTGTGCGATCAAAGTTGCAGCCTATCGCCAGCCACAGGCTGCAAAACAGCAGGCTGAGAGCAAAGATCAAATGTTTCATTGTATTCCCTCCTGTTACCTAACCTATACCCTGCAACGTATTAATCTTCAGCAGGATTGACCATCTTGCCCATGAACAGGATGATTCCGCTGTTCTTTTCGTAAATGAGAAACAAAAAAGGCCGATCGGCGATCATCTCAAAAAAGTCGCTGGAATTACGCTCGAAACCAACAATGGTTACCCCGGCCGCTTCGGTTCCTTCTTCATTCACTTCCACAAAGGTTTTGTGCTTTACCAGGCTGATGTAGATTCCGTTTTCGGGCGTTAAATGGCTGAAATCGGCAGTAGCTGGATTGAAAGCATCACTCATGCCCATCTCTTTTAACAGATTGTTCAGTTTCATTTCAAATTGTATGGAGAAGCGCGGCAGACCTATGGTGCCGCTGTCCGTTTGAGCTGCTGCCAGCCATGACTGCCAGCGCGTCCTGTCCAATGTTCTTAACAAACCGTCCAGGTCCATGGGCTGGCGCGGCAGAATGACAGCCATGTTAAAGGCTCCCTTACCATAAGGCAGTAGAACCATTTCAAAATGGTTTCCCTGGTAGTGAGCCAGGCGCCGGGTTAGAAACATCATCGGGCAATGTACCAACGAGTCGTTTGCCGTGTGAAAAATCCAGTCTCTTGTGTCATCCGCATTAAAGGCGTAGGTCCATGTGCCTTTAAAATAGATGGCGTTGAGCAGGTACAACAGCGCATCACGCGGAATGGATTTTAAAATGGACTCAATCTTGCCATGGGTTTTCTGTTTAACCCAGTTATTGATGGCTAGCAGAGTGGCGGGATCAGCGAAATCCGCTTTTTGTACCTCTGCAAAGAAATAAGCTCGATTGACCTCCAAAAACGAAGGCAACACCTGAAATGCCTTTTCGTACAACAGGGCGTTGGCCAGTTCCAGCACAACCTGCGCATCGCTGTTTTGCAACTGTTCAAAAGCGGCTTTGTAAGCCAGATTGATGCTGTTTAGTTCGTGGGCGTCAAATCCCAGTGTCTGGCGGATTTGTTCAAAGGTGTTGCCATTGGCGCCGTTTAAGGCCATGCCCAGGGCCATGGAAACGCTGAATGGCGAAATGAAGATATTGGAATCCTGTCTGGCGTAGTTAATCCGACGAAACAGTTCGAAACCAAAGGTGTTGTTAATGGCGACAAATTCGCTTTGATTAATGGCCGAACCCGCTGAATCTTCCGGCGGAACCAGAGGTTCTGTTTCCCGGTTACAATAGAACAGCAAAATGGAAAACAGTAAAATGAGATTAAATATTACACGATGTATGGTCATCTTTTCCCTGGTTTTGATTTCTCTTATTATCTTTTGTACTTAATGGTAGCTTAATTCGTTCGTTCTAATTTCTTCCTGATATCTTCCAACCAGCGGCTCAATTCTCGGGCTGCGGCCGATTGATTGTGATATTGGGAGTCACCGGAAACTTCCAGTTCAATAACCCGATACAATCCTGTGCTTTCGTCTTTCCAATAGCATTTGTAGATTAAAAGTCCGGCATCGACCATCGGGTATGTCGTGTCGGAATACTGAGCCTTCAGCGTAAGAGGAATTAAAGCGGCTTTCTGCCGTAAAACCGATCTGGGGATGGACAGACGAAATTGAGCCTGATGCGCATATTTTTCCTGCAGTTGTCCTTCAGAGACAATAGGATGACCGATGTAGGCCCAGGGCGTGTCGGTCGGACTGTACTGAAAATTAAAGACATGGCCACTGGAATCGATGTACAAGCCGTGTTGCATGTAACCCCAGGCGAAATTAATGTATTCGATTTCAAACAGATATTTTTGCTCTGGCAGGGAAAGAATGCGGGAACCGATGATTCCTGCCTTTTCCCGGCCGCAGCCAATTAAAACGATGCCCAAAAGTACAATTTTGCAACAGCGGATCATGGTAAACCTTTTGTTATTTAAACCACTTAAACAATTTCCGCCTTCTGAGGTATTCTTGCTACCAGAAAATTGATCTGAGCCGGAGCAGATTCCGGGCAGTGATCTTTAAAAGCGAAAACGAACGCTCAGCCACCACTGGCTGATGCGCATTTCATCCAATAAATCCGGATTGAACAGATAGCGGACGGTTGTGTTTTTAACCAGGGGCACTTCAAAACCCATTGCCAGATCGGACAGGTCTTCTGTGTAATGTCGACTCTGTTTCTCAAAGCGTTCGATAAAATCTTTTTTTGTACTTTCCTGGCCATCGTGTAAATCGTAACGTTCTCTGTAGTAAGCGTCTGTTGTTTCACCGGTTTCCCAGGCTGTCCATATCTTATTGATAATCACAAAAACGGCCAGATTTTCGAAAACACGGTGCCACCAGTAGATGGGCATCTGAATCGTCTGTCGCGTGTAGTCGTACGTCCAGTAAAGAGTTTTGTTTTCCCGGTTGTGGTAGGTGGATTCGTAGCGGTAGTAGCCGGTTGTTTGCCGGTCTCCTTCTTCAAGAGAGTGGGAATAGGCTTCATACCACACTGGTTCCTGCACCTGCTTTTGACCTTTCAGGTAGGAATAGTAAAAGCCAAAATGCAATCTGGTGCGGGCGCCCTGCTTGACTTGAACGGTAAACATAGCTTCCCACAGATTTTCTTTTAATGTTCCTGAACCGCTTCGCACATCCGTTAGCGTAGAAAGGTGTGTGTGGGAAGCATATTCCAGCCCGTTTTGCGAAGAATATTCCGACTGGCGCCGGGTGGCCACCTGGGATGACGTTCCGATATCGTTTTGCAACCGGGCGTAGTTAAAAAAGCCAAAAACTTTGTTGCGTTGGTTGGGCGAAAACTGAAATGTGAGTGTGGAGTAGTATCTTTTGCCGTCGTGTTGCAAACGAAGGTCTTTGGTCTGATGATAATCGTAGAAGCCCTGGTTGTCGTCTGTGCGCAGTGTGTCGTCAAAAAGTTCTTTTTGTTTGGCCTGGCCTGCCAGGAAGCCCGCCTGCCAGCCCATTTGCCATTTTTTGTTGATCTGCCAATTTAAGCCTGCAAAAAAATCGGAATGCTGGTAATCCATATTGCGCTTATCGGAATAGCTCCGTAAGGTAAAAGCGGAATAATCGTCGCGCAGCAGATCGAGGTAATCGCCTTTTCGATTGTGTGCAACAAAATCAGCGCCCAGGCCCACACTGAGCGAATGACTCCAGCGGTAAGAGAGATAGGTGGCAAACAGGTGGGCGCGGGTCAGCGCTTGATCGCCCTGTTGACTCAGCCTGGTAACCGGCGCGTCCATTTCCGCGGGAAACAGGTAGTGGTTAAATTCATCGTAATAAGGATTGGGCTCGTAAAAGTAATTTGGCTGATGGTAAAAAGGTTCTTCTTTGTAAATCAACTGATAGCCCATAGTAACATGCCATCGGGCAGCCAGCCAGGAGCGAAAGCCGGCAGACAGCACGGGCTCGGGCTCGGAACGCGTAATCCGGTACCAGCGCAGATCGGGCCGATAGATGGGCGTCAGAACATTGGGACTGTAAATCACCTGGGGTTGAACGATCGGTTCAGGAAAAGATCGCTGACGATCGCTGCGGTAGTCAAAATACAACTCCGTTTTTCGGAGCGAATCCTGCACACCGATAGCCGGATTCAGCTTCAGCCTGACAAAGGGATCATCAAAAAAACCGGGTGAAACCTTTGAAAAATGGACCAGACCAAAGGTGTTCAGAAAAAAACGCTGAAAGTAGAGTTCGGAATTCTCGAACTGTTTTTCCAGCACATCATTGCTTGAAAATTGTGCGCGGGCTGAAACCAGGCTCAAAAGTAAGATGCCAGAAAGGATTAAGGTTCTCATCTGATTGCTCCTCAGGTTTTTGTACTTTTGTTCGGATCTTCAAAATGTGTGCCAGCCTGACCACACTGCAAATTTAAGCAATGAGCGCCAGCAAACCACGAAAAAAAGTTCAGAAATTTGAAAATATTTCAGATTTTTGATACTTTGCGCCCAGAATATTTGCAAAGCAGGAGTAGAGGATGGAATTAAAAATGCTGATCATCGGCTTTGGCCACGTGGGCCAGGGATTTGCCGATCTGCTGATTAAAAAGGAACGAATCCTACGCCAGGACTTTGATGTGACTGTTAAGACGGTGGGCATACTTACACGCCGCAAAGGTAAAATCATCGATCCTCAAGGCATTAATCTGGAAAAAGTGTTAAAGGCCGCCCGAACAGGAAAGAGGTTTGCGGAAAGCGGATTTCAAACCACAGAAACTGCCACGGAAAAATTGCTGGAGACCGTAGATTACGATCTGCTGATCGAGTTGTCGGTTACAAATCTTGAAACGGGCCAGCCGGCGACCTCCTACATCCGCTCGGCTTTAAAACGGAAAAAACACGTCATTACAGCCAATAAAGGGCCCATTGCTCTTCATTTGACTGAGCTGGAAGCTCTGGCTCAAAGCAACGAGGTTCAGTTGCGTTACGAAGGCACGGTGGTGTCCGGAACCCCATTGATCAATCTGATCAAAGAAAATCTGGCCGGACTGGAAGTGCAAAAAGTGCAGGGCATTGTAAACGGATCTACCAATTACATTTTGACGCGCATGGAAGAGGGACTGGAATATGACCAGGCCGTTTCGGAAGCCAGCCAGAAAGGCTACCTGGAAGCCGATCCCACGGCCGATGTGGAAGGCTGGGACGCCGTGGCCAAAACGATGATTTTGAGTCAGGCCATTTTTAAGGTGGGCCTGGACAAACAGAGAATCAAGAGGAAAGGAATCAGCTCTTTGCGTCAGGCGGATGTGCTGCAGGCCCAAAAAGAGAACAGGGTGTGGAAACTGATCGCCACTTTAGAAAAAAGCGCAGAAGGCATCAAGGCCGCGGTGCAGCCTGAGTTGCTCAGCAAAAGCCATCCCTTAGCCAGTGTACGGGGAGCCACCAACGCGCTGACCATTACCACCGATTACCTGGGTCAGGTGACCATCATCGGGCCGGGCGCAGGGGAGCATGAAACAGGCTATGCCGTGCTGAATGATCTACTGGCCATTGCCGGCCGGCGTTGATTTTGCAGCGCGTGGGAAAGGAAAAAGGGTAGAGAGTGCGCAGAGGGTGAAGCGGTGCTGGCTGTTGTTTTTTAACCCGCTTTAGCGGGTTAAAGAATCCGCGCACTGTTTTTTCATTCTTCCACTTTTGCGGGAGAATGGGTTCGTGACGGGGTGTCTTTCCTCATCCCGCTTCAGCGGGGTGAGGAATCTCTTTCACCCAGGACTTTCAATCCGAATGTCCGTTTCAATCGTAACTCGAGCTTTAGCTCGAGCCCTACACCGGCAGGTTGATTTTTCCCCTTGCCCCGGTTTGCGGAAGAGAGCTAAGCCGATAAATCCCTTACTTTGTCAGACAATTCGCTAGCGCAACGTAACTCGAGCTTTAGCTCGAGTTTTCTAAAGGCGAAGCATTTTTTGCAAAGTTTTGCTTAAGAGCAATTTTAACTGGTACACAAATAGGCTGCGCTCATTGGAACCATCTTCAGAAAAATACCTCGCCCTTACGCCTATTTGCCCTGACGTACTCAGCGTATCAGCCGAATTGACAATTCGCGTGTCGCTCAATATTTTCTGGCATCTTTCATGAATTTCTTTTATTATTAGAAATCAATTTTCAATGGTTGTCACATTGTAGGAGGCACAGAGATTCCATGGGATGGTTGGAGACGCTGCTTAGCTTGAGTTTTCAGGTTCGGGATTTCATGTGGGGCAACTGGATGGTTGCCTTGCTGGTCATTACCGGTATTGTGCTGACCATAGTTACCAAAATGATTCAGGTACGCCGGTTGGGCAATGCCTTAAAATTGGTTTTTCTGGGCGCCCGGGGTAAAGATCATGTTGCCGAGGAGGAAGGGGACATTTCTCCTTTTGCCGCTTTGATGACAGCTCTGGCTGCCACGGTAGGTAACGGCAATATTGCCGGCGTAGCCACGGCCATTGCCACCGGCGGTCCCGGCGCCCCATTGTGGATGTGGATTTCCGGCTTCTTTGGCATGGCCACCAAATACGCCGAAGGATTTTTAGGCGTCAAATATCGTAAAGTAGCCGAAGACGGCACCATGGCCGGCGGGCCCATGTACTACATCCG
Source organism: Caldithrix sp. (assembly GCF_056497305.1). Taxonomy (NCBI): domain Bacteria; kingdom Pseudomonadati; phylum Calditrichota; class Calditrichia; order Calditrichales; family Calditrichaceae; genus Caldithrix; species Caldithrix sp. The sequence goes on from NZ_JBSMDE010000021.1 coordinate 19,026, forward strand.
CTATGGTTTAAAAGAAGGCCGCTTCAGTAAATTTCTGGCCGCTCTGTTTGCCGTGTGCGGCGCTTTTGCAGCTCTGTTTGGAACCGGCAACATGGCCCAGTCCAATTCCATGGCTCTGGCCTTTAAAACCCAATTTGGCGTGCCTCCTTTGCTCAGTGGCACGCTGTTAACTCTGCTCGTCGGTCTGGTGGTGATAGGAGGGATTAAACGCATAGGCGCTGTGGCCGAACGCCTGGTGCCTTCCATGATTGTATTCTACTTTCTGGGCGCCATTATCGTTATTCTGGTCAATGCGGCCCACATTCTGGAAGCCTTTGAAATCATTTTTGCTGCAGCGTTCACCAGTAAAGCCGTCGGTGGAGCGCTGATTGGCACTTCCGTGCAAAAAGCCCTGAGTCTGGGAGTGAGTCGGGGGGTGCTGTCCAACGAATCAGGCCTCGGCTCGGCGGCCATTGCACAGAGCGCTTCAAAATCCAGCGACCCGGCCAAAAACGGTTTGATTGCCATGACCGGCACGTTTATTGACACCATTGTGGTCAATACCATGACCACGCTGACCATTGTTTTGAGCGGCATGTGGATGTTCACCCCGGCGCTGGGCGTCGATTTAAACGGGGCTAACGTCCATTTGCAAAATTTACCTTCCCAGGTGGTCGAGTTCGCCAGTCAGGTAGGCTACAATCTGCAAAACGGAGGGCTTTCCAGTACGGCGTTAACTTCCGCGGCTTTCAATACCGTGTTGCCCTTTGGCATTGGCGGCACGATCATTGCCATCGCTTCTTTTCTGTTCGGCTACACCACGCTCATCGGCTGGGCGTATTACGGCGAACAGTGTCTGGAGTACATCGCCGGCGTAAAGGTGAAAAAGCCCTATCGCTTTATTTACATCGCTTTGTTGTTCATTGGAGCTAATTTACAGGGACAATATCTGGACATTGTCTGGAATGTGGGCGACACAGCAAACGCTTTGATGGCCTTCCCCAATTTGATCGGCTTGTTGTTCCTGGCAGGCGTGGTAGCCAGAATCACTACTGACTCGTTCAGTGGTGGAAAACGCGTCTATTAACGATGCCTGGTTACCTCAATGGCTGAGAGCTTTGACCTTTCGCTGGTGATTCCGGTGTGGAATGAGGCGGCCAAGATCGAACAGGATGTGCGCGCCGCCTTCGCTTTTTTTAGAAAACACAACATGGACGGCCAGATCATTGTATCCGATGATGGCAGCCGGGATCAAACAGCCGGCATCGTCCGGCGGTTACAAACAGAATTTGGCCCCTCCCTGCAGGCTCTTTTCCCGGGTAAACACTTAGGAAAAGGCCACGCGGTGCGACAGGGCCTGCTGGCTGGCAAGGGGCGGCTGATTGGTTTTATGGACAGCGGAAGCACTGTGCCGCTGCATTTTTTAATCACCGCCCGACAGCTCATTCAAAAAGAAACCTGTCACATTGCCGCCGGCTCCCGTTTTTTAAAGAAAAGTCATTTTTTAAAGCCCATGCCCCTGCGTCGACGGATCATCTCCTTCCTTTTCAGAACCCTGGTTCATGGGTATTTGCCTTTGACCGCAAAGCTTAGCGATCCTCAATGCGGTTTTAAAATCTTTGAGGGAAAAACAGCCCATTGGCTGGCTAACCATTCGCAAATCGATGGATTTGTTTTTGATCTGGAGCTTTATCTTTTAGCTAAAAAAGCGGGCTTTGTGTGGAAAGAGTTCCCGATCGATTGGCGCTGCGATCGGGACTCGCGCATGTCTGCTGTGCGAAATTTAGTACCGGTAATGCGCGATTTGCATTGGCTGCGCAAACGTTTTTCTAAGGAGGCGTAGGCGCGACGTAACTCGAGCTTCAGCACGAGACCTCCCCTGGCCCAGAAAAGCGTATGTGCGAAAGAGTTAAGTGTAATAGTTAATTAGTTGAATGGTTGAATCGTTAAATGGTGCTGAGTGTCATTCTTCTCCCGCTTTAGCGGGAGAAGAATCCCTTACACTGGTAGATTTAACTCCCCCTCGCCCCGATTTTCGGGGACAGGCTTGTCCGGCCGAAGGTTGGAACGAAGTGGAAATCCCGAGTCTCGGGGACAGACACGTCTGGCCACCGGATAGGTTTATCCGGCCGAAGGACAGGCCCGTCTGGCCGTGGCAGCCGGACAGGCCATTCAACGATTAAACAACTCAACAACTCAACCTTTTTACTTCCTCTCACAGCACAAAAATTTTCGCCCACTAAAGAATTAGATCTTCTGAAAGTAGCATTCTAGAAAAAATAGCGTAGGCCGACTCCGGCATTAAAACTCAGATAGGTACCGGGCAGCAAATCCATGATGGGCACGATTTCCAGAAACATATCCAAAGGCGCCGATTGAAAATAATAGTTCACACCGATGACCCCACGCACTCCCACACGATCTTCATCGCCCATCCTCAGGCGCAGGCCAGGCCCGTAATACACAAGGTAGTTGGGTTCCTTGAGCAAGTTTTTATTGTGGTACAGATAATCGGCGTGCAAGTGCAGTTTGCTGTCAGGCCCAAACGACCAGGCCAGTCCCCCATCCAGGGCTGTGTTAGCCGTTTGCCAGATTTTTAAACTGATGCCGGTCGGTTCGCCGATGATCACGCCAACCCCTTTGCCACTGGTCTGGGCCCAAAGCATACCTGTTAAAATCAAACTGAGTACCAGAATCTGAACAAATCGTCGCATGGCTCGTAACCTCCTTTTCGTCACTACCTTCTGAATTTCAGACCATTGTCAACGACAGAAGTGTAAAAAAGTTCTGTGAAAAAAACAAACGGATTTTGAAGGAGGTAAGGTTAAAAAAATTAAAAATGATTGACGTAAGTGAATCCGGCTAAAAATTTTCGGAATGCTTGGCCGGAGTCGCAGACGGAACAGATTATTCAGAATAATTTCTAAGGCAGCACAGCCGCAACCAAAATTAACCGTAGAGAGCACAAAGATTTCGAAAAAAAATAAAATTTATTCACATATACGGCCAAAACTAAACAACCCTTAACAATTTGCCCCCCCTCCCCTTTATTAAAAAAAGGGATGGGGGCCGGGGGGTTAGGATCTTCAGTACAAAAATTTTCGCACGCTAATGCATTACATCTTTTGAAGGAAGTATTCTATACTTCATTTGTCGGTTCATCCCCATTAGTTCCAAAATCTAAAACCAATGTGGCGTGGGTTTCGTTGTTAATATGTTTCCAGATTGCCTTGTGTCCTCGATCTAAAAGTAATTTCACATAATGTCGAGAAGCTTGAGGGGTAATATATCCTCTACTTCTTTCAGTTGAGAATTCTCCAACTGAAATAATGAGTCTTGAAGGAAGTGGATTATCCGATATATAAAAAGCAGGTGAAGCCTTCAGTTGTTCTTCTTTTGAGTTTCCAAATAAATACCTGATCAGAGGAATGTTTTGTTCCACTACACTTCCTACCATTAGTTGAAGGGCGTAAGGTATGTCATAAGCGTGTACATCCAGGGAGACAACACCTCTGATATCTTCAAATGAATGTCCAACCGATTTTAAGTAGCTTGAATCAGATGTAATTAAAGGGGCAAAATGCGCACCGGATGAATAGCCGACTAACAAAATAACATCTTTTTCAACACCATATTTCCTGCCATTCTCTTTAAGCCAGGCAAGGGCATGAACAATATCCGTGGTTGTTCGCGATAGGTCTTTTCCTGCGGTTCATTGGATTTACTTGCCAGACGAAAATTGGGTTCTGCCACCACAACCCCCCTATCCAGAAACCATTGAATCATTGCATCAGATTTAAGTTTAAGATTGCTTTTATCTCCCCCAATCCAGCTTCCCCTGAGGATAAATACCATTAATTTTTTGGGCTGGCCATCCGGAATATAATAATAAACATCCAGCTTCGTCATCGATGAGTCTCCATTCACCGGTGTGGGGTAGGAAATATCGAAAATTTCGAATCTTTTAGGGAGAGTTTGAATAGGCGTAGATTTCCCGGAACAAGTCAGAAGTAGAAATAGCACGAAGCATAGCGTGTAAAATGTTTTAAATAAATTTAGATTCCAATGCTTTTTTCTTTTTTGCATACAATTCCTTTAAATTTTGGTAGTGTATTTAATTGGGAGAATTTTTAATACAAAATTACTGGCTCAATCCAATTGTACTTCAATCATTTAAAACATATTTCAAATGTTAAATAAAATAACATTTCTCCAAAAGTCAAATTTATTCCAATAAAAAAAGTTTTGTTGCCTGTTTAGCTTATCGCCCTGGCGCTTTAATGGTTTTTATCCAAGCCATGTTGCGCAATATGTTTCAAATCTAAAACGGATTGTAATCCAACTTCTTTTTAATTACTGACTGTATTTTTTCAGTGTAGAGAATGTATTTTCCTTATTGAAGAAAAAATTTCCCTTGCTTAAAAAATTATTTTCTAAGTTAGAAATGGGGGAAAATCGGTTTGGGAGACCATTGAAAAGATCGGCTGCGAGAAAGGGGGCCTGAGGATGAGGGAACATGCCCAGTAAATTTTCTCCGGCAAAGGCATTGGGTTTTCTTGAGGGGAGAAATCCAACGCCTTATTTGAATTACTTCAAATAGGGTTTACCATGTTACACTAATTAACGGTCTGCGTTCATGAACTATGTTCAGAGGTCCGGGCCGCCCCCGTTCAATTTTCCCCGTCTTTCCTTTTGGATTTGCGCGAAGGCGGAGCGATCAGCAAAAGAGGAATGCTGATTTTATGCTTTAAGACTTCCGAAACACTCCCGAACAAGATGTCGCCAAAAAAGGTATGGCCATGTGTTGCCATAACCACCAGGTCATAGTCTGATCCCCTGATCACATTCAGTATTTCCGTAGCCGGTTCCCCTCTTTCAATAAGAACCTGTACCTTGATACCTTTTGCCTGCAAAGCATCGCGGTGAGTATTTAAACAGGTCATTGCCCGGTCGCGTAGCGCGCGATCCTGGTCCAGTGTGTGGGAATGCACCACGTGCAGCAGATGAACTTCGGCGCTGTTCTGAAGAGCCAGAACTGATACATGCTCTACCACCGCCTGGTCTACGGGCGAGCAGTCAATGGTAACTAAAATCTTTTTGTACACTTGCATATTAGCCTCCACTTATGGTGGAATAGAGCAGATAAAGATTTAAACTAATAACGATGGCGGAGATGATAACCGCAGCAACGAATTCGATTCTGCTGCTTCTGAGGCGGCCCATGAGGCGGCGGTCACGGCAAAGCATTAATAATGGAATAAGAGTAAAAGGCAGCTGAATGCTCAATACGACCTGACTGAAGATGAGGATTCGAAAAGTATTCATCGAAAGGAGAATGATAAGAAACGACGGTATGGCCGTAATAAAGACAGAAATTCTGTAGAGGAAGGTACGCGGGTCTTCCGGCTTTCCCAGAAATCCTGTAATCACATTGACTTCCGCCATGGAAGAGGTGACGGACGAACCAACGCCAGCAAAGACGAGAGCCACGGCAAACAAAAAGCCAGCAAGAGGGCCCGCCAGCGGTTTCAAAGTAGCCGACGCTTGTTCTATGCTGTCTACAACAACATGATTGCGGGCAAAAACAGCCGCCGCCACAATGATCATCGCCGAATTTACCATCCAGCCCATGAACATGGCTGTAAATGTGTCTATTTTTTCGTAGCGTACCAGGGCCAGTTTCTCGTTTTCGGAAATGCCCCATTTTCGGCTGTGAATGACGTTGGAATGCAGAAAAATGTTATGTGGCATGACCACTGCGCCAAGGATTGCCATGGCAACGTAAATGCTGCTTCTGTTGACTTTGGGAATAATCATGGAGGGAAATACCTGCGACCAATCGGGGTGGACAATCAGAATCTCCACCAGGTAGCATGCTGCGATGATCCCCAAAAAGCCCATGATGATCGCCTCAATACGGTGATACCTCTGGCTGACTATGAGGAACACTTCAAGCAATACCGTTAAAAAAGCGCCCATCCAGAGAGGCATGCCAAAAAGAAGATTAAAGCCGATAGCTCCTCCCAGCAGTTCCGCCACGTCGGTAGCAACGCAAGCCAGAACGATCGTCAGCCCCAGAAATGCGGACACAGGTCGTGAGAAACGTTCCCTAATGTTAACGGCCAGCGATTTTCCGGTGGCAATGCCGAGCTTGGCCGCCATATTCTGAACAACGATCAGCATGACCGTGCTGAGTGTAATGACCCAAAGCAGCTCGTAAGCGAAACGTGATCCGCCCTCTATGTTCGTGGCCCAGTTTCCGGGATCGATGAATCCCACTGTGACAATGAACCCGGGCCCAAGAAACTTGAAAATCGTTTTGAAGGGAATTCCTTTTTTGGCTTCTTTCATCGCGATGTCGATGTCCTCCTTTACGATAAGATAGCGCCGTGCAAGGGCCAAAATTTCATTTGCTTATCAAGGCTGAATTTAATTTAAACATGGAATGAGAATATTACAAATTTCTGATCGATTCTATTTAAATCAAAATGGTTTGTCCTCCATTAGATACCCCTGATAAATTATCAGGGCCACTGGTCAAAACGTTGAAACCCGAAAAATGGAATGGGTCTTTAGTCCCCAATTCGTTTTAATTCCGCATCATTCATTCTGGTTAAAAGCGAGCCGGGAATGCCATTAAACGGCCTGTAAGCGAGCGGTAGCTCAAATTATTTTTTGCGAAGGTTTCACAAATCCTTGCCGGGCGATCTAACAAGAGGAAATAGACAACTAGCCTCCTGCCTTCACCGCCCACCGACACAAAATCTACTATCAACCGAATCGACTCATGCTTTCTGGATTTGATTAAACATTGAGGACACAAAAGACGCAATGATTTTTTCGCTTAGCAATGACAGAATAAAAAGTACACACACATTTTTATTAGCGCAACCCACAAAAAAATTTTCAGCGTTTCAAGCTTTTCTTTCGCATTTTCCAGGGAAAGGGCATCGAATAAATAAAAGAAGGGCCTGAACAGCCCTTCTTGCTTAAAGACATGATCTGCGAGAAAAATCCCATTTAAACATCAAGGCTCTTATTTAGTAAACACCCAATCTATGCCGTTGTTGTTCTGGTTGGCTGCGCTATGGCAACTGGCACAGGCGCCACCGCCTGCCGTTGCATTGTCGCCCTGGGTTAACACTTTCGAAAAATCGGTGCTAACCATGAACCACTCCCAGCCATTGCCATCGGGATTAAAGCCGCCTCCACGTTTTACCAGTACGGTAAATGCCCCCTGCAAATTACCCTGGGCGTCGGTTAATTCTTTAAGAATCATAGAGCCTACCGGATATTCGCCATTTTTTGCTTTGGCTGTGGGGTTAAAATAGACCTTACGCGTCAACGAATCGGTGACTCCATGAGCGCTTTGCAAAAAGGGATCCGGACCATTTTTCGTGGCCTTTAGCGTCCAGCTCTTGTAGTCTTTAAAATCATCGGTGGTGGCAACGAACTCCTCTTCTTTATCGTTGTTCGTAGAATTTTTGTCACAAGCCACATTGCTGAACAGCATCAGCCCCAGGACCAGGACATTCACCATGGTTAAAATGGTACGCATTGGTACTCCTCCTCTATTTTAGTGATGTTAAAATTTTAAAATACGGGTAATATTAAACCCCAGACGTAAATTATCTGCATTAAATTTCAGATCCGAACCGGCTAAATATTGCGAAGGGTTCGGGGTGGCGTTGTTTCCTACAAATATTTTAAAGAAATGGCCGCCGGTCTCTATTTCAAAACCCAACAGCAGTGAGTTAAATTGCCCCCGAAAACCGCTTATGGTGGTATTGCTTTCGGCAAACACGCTCCACATGGCGCCAAGGTAATATTGAACATAGGCGCCCATGGTGAACGAATATTGCTTGTCCGGACAATAAATGTGACTGTTGTAAAGGTAGGAGGGCACCAACCCCATGGCCAGCCTTTTTTTGTACATGCTGTTCAGGATGATCTGGGCGTAGTATTGAACATTTTTACTGTCCAGCGCTTTGCGATTAATGACCTCTGTGTTCCAGCCAAGGCCTACACGCAGGGCGATCAGAGTTGGCAAAACGGCATTACGCACCGTGATTAATTGTCGTTTAACGTTGAAATCAATATTGTCCTGGGCATTGCTACGCGCTAACATGAGCATGGTTTTGGGCGAAAGACCGTAAGCCAGGCCCATACGAATACGGGCTGGCCCGTCAATACCCAAAAAGGCTTTATCGGTGGAAATTGTCGGCAAAAAACGATGTGAAATTTCGTATTCAAACTCTCCCTTACGTAAAAAGGTAGCTGTGGCAAAATGGACGCTTTGCGTTGAATGGAATAATTCCAGTTTCGGTTTGCTTGTGTGTTTTGGTTTCCATTTTACACCCTGGCCCAGGGCTCCGGAAACCATTAAAAAGATCAATAACATAAAAATCGTGACGCTTTGTTTCATCTTACTCCTTAACTGCCTTTACTTTAAAATCTACCTGCACCTGCATGTTTTCATCTATTTTGTAAAACATGATCGAAGGGATATCAATCTGGTGGTCTGACAACTTAACTTCAAATTGACTTTTAATACGCAGTTCATCGCCCTGCACCAGAATTTCTCCCGGAATCTGTCGTTTTTGTTTGACCCCATGGCAAAAAAATTCGCCCTCGGTAAGCACCTTAAAGGACTGTGCGTCGGAGCTTAATATTTTTATTATTTTTCCCTGATAGGTGGCTTTGGGATATTGATCGCAGTGCAAATAATTTTCCCTCATGTGACGATTTCGTAAACCAATGCCGGTGTCCAGAGTATTTAAATCTACTTCAAAATAAAAATCAGCTCCTTCGAGCTGGTCAGGACCGTTCCAGATGATGTAGCCATCAATCTGTGAAGTAACTCCCTCAAAATCTTCGATGGGGGCATCCGAGATGAATTTAACCACATTGGCATCGCTCTGTTTTACATTGTATTCACCAGCCCATATTCCCAGAAATCCGATGGCCAGGCTAATCACCAAAATGTGCATTACTCGCATGGCGTTTCTCCTAATGTTTTAATAAATAATTGTATTTGCTTTTTCCCCATGCGTCTAATCATTCTTTGCCCCATTGTCAATCCACTGCCGAATAGCCTGGAGGTCAGTTTTCGGTAATTTACCGGATGGCGGCATGATGGCTTCGCCATCAGCGCCTGTCAATCGTTTCATTAAATAACTTTGATCGCTATTGCCCGGCAGCACACGTTTCAACTCTGAAGCCGTCGCCTTTACATTTACTAGATTGGTGTAGGCCTTGCCCGGAGACAAATCCATTCCTCCGGAAGCAGCGCTACCCGAATGACACCCAACGCAATTCGGATTAAATATGTACTTTTGTATGGAAGATAACTTTGGCTCAACCTGAGGTTCGGTGGCACATTCGGTGGTAATGTTTTTTTCACAGCTCCCCAATAACAGCAATGCCATAAGAAATATGCTTAATCGTTTCAATGTACATCCTTTTTGATTTGTTTAGTAATAAATCTTGTCTTAAAATAATTGCAAGAGTTCACAAATTATTCAATCAATTGTAAAATTTTTATCACAGGATGAAGAGTATCAAAAAATGGATGCGCCAAAAAAGATGTCAAGTTCAGCCCTGATGATCATTTTCTTCATCTATGGTTTTACACTAACAACCTTGCAAATCGTCTATCTGCGCTCCTTCATTGCCCTGTTTTACGGGAACGAACTCAGCATCGGTCTTTTTCTCTTTAGCTGGATGCTCTGGACCGCCCTGGGCAGCTACTGGTTCGGCAAAATTAAACGCGTAGCGGACTACCTGCCCTCGCACCATTTTCTTTTCGGGCTGATTATTCCTTTTTCGCTACTCTTGATGCTCTTCATCCGGTTACAGTTTTTACCGGTTGGTATCGCCTTACCCGGTTTTGGATTAACCATTTTCACCGCTCTGGCCTCCCTGATCCTCTTTGGTTTACTTTCGGGCGGCCTGTTCCCCCTGTACGGAAAGTTATTCCAGCAAATCACCAACGAGCTCACCGATCTTTCCGGAAGCCGTGTCTATTTCTGGGAGACCAGTGGCTCCATGCTGGGCGGTTTGATTAGTGGCCTCATCCTGATCCGCTGGCTGCCCGCCGAAAACCTCGTTGTGGGCTTAAGCATTGTTTATTTAATGCTGGCCTTCTTTTTCCTTTCCAGAACGCAAAAACGTTCTAAAAGCCTGATCATCTCCATCTACTTTTTAATTGGCTTCTTTGCCCTTTCCAGCTTTTTGAACGGTTATCAGCAACGCTTTAAACAGCTCTGGCAGGGAATGGAAATCGTGGCTCATCGGGGTTCGCCTTATGGCGATCTGGTTTTGACCAGACTGGACCACAGCTACACGCTTTACCAGGATGGCGTTCCGCTCTTTACCATACCGGACCCTCAAACAGCCGAAGAGACGGTTCATTACGCGCTATTGTTACACAAAAAACCTGTTTCTGTTCTGCTGATTGGCGGGGGCTTTTCCGGCGCACTTTTTGAAACGCTAAAACATCCCTCGGTTAAGCACGTTCACTATGTGGAGCTGGATGCAGAGGTCATTACCCTTTACCAGAAGTTTTTCCCGCAAAACTGGCAAAAAATAAACTCCAATGCGCGAATTATTATCCATCAGACCGACGGGCGAACCTTTTTAAAAAACAGCAATCAGAAGTTTGACGTCATCATCATCGGTTTGCCCGACCCTTACAATGTACAACTCAATCGCTTTTACACGCGGGAGTTTTTCAACCTCTGCAAAGCCAAATTACGTGCCGGCGGGATGGTGACTTTTCAATTAAGCGCTTCTGAAAACTATTTGAATGAAGCGCAAAAAAAATATCTTAAGGCTATTAAAAACTCCTTTGAGCCCATTTTTAAAAACTGGGCCTTTTTACCTGGTGAAAAAGTACAGCTTTTTCTGTCCACTGATTCAAAACCTCTGAACATTTCCAGTTCAATGTTCATTCAGCGTTTGAATCAGAGAAAACTTGAAACCCTGTTTGTGCGCGATTATTTCATTCCATTTAAACTATTACCAGATCGCATTCAAATGTTCCGCCAAGCCTTTACAACAACGCCCTTTTCTTTTTACAACTCCGACCTCCATCCCCTTGCCTACTATTTTGACATTATTTTGTGGACTGGAAAAACATCAACCACCCTGGCCCATTTTTTCAGTGAACTGTTATTTTTCCCCTGGCCCTTTTTTCTACTGATCTTTTTTCTGCCTTTTTTTCTTTTGCTCTCCTTTTTCCTATTCAAAGCAAAAGCAACTTTACCGGCGGTTTCGTCTGTGCTGGGCATGTTTTCCGTTGGGTTTAGCATGATCAGTTTAGAATTGTTGATTTTAATCGCTTTCCAGGTAGCGCATGGTTACATCTATCAGCAAATTGCCGTTTTCATTGCCCTGTTTATGGGCGGAATGGCCATGGGCAGTTTTGCCGGCATACGAAAAATCAGTAAAAGCCCTAAAAATCTTCAATTAAATGCAGCCCTGGTTCTGCTGATTATTGCTCTGTTATGCTTTGCCCTTAACCTGATCTGGGGGAAAATTTTTCATTTATTGCATTCCAGAACCATTTTTTACCTGCTAGCTATTACGAGCGGTTTTTTGGGTGGCTTTTCCTTTCCTCTTTTTAATCATCTGTTTCTCAGGCCCAAAGAAGATCAGGCCCAAAGTGGTGTTATTTACGCCTGGGACCTCATTGGGTCGCTGACCGGTTCTTTCTTGAGCAGTGTGCTTTTAATTCCTATTTTTGGATTAATCGCCACCGGTACCGTTTTAGGGATTCTGAATCTCATGATGGCTTTTTTTACTTTGCTTGCCTTTGGCAAGAGTAAAATTAAGTGATGGTTTAGAAATGCTGTTCCCCATGTTAATTTTTTGCACAAATAAGTTAAAAACAATAGATTTTTGTAGATTGCAATCAATAATTTTGCTACATTGAATAGCCGGTAGAATTTAATCTCATTGACGATGAAAAAATTTTTATTGTTCATGGTAATCGCCGCTCTCTTCTGGTTTTGTCAAAAACAGGAACAGACAAACCAACAAGACCAGAACCCTTTTACCCTCTGGGAGAAAATCAGCATTATTAAAGACACATTGAATGTAAATATTCCAATCGAAGGGAAACTGATAGCCTGGCGAAAAATCGACATCATTTCTCCAATAGAGGCGCGTGTTGTCTCTTTGCTGGTGGAAGAGAAAGAACGCGTAAAGAAAGAAGACCTTCTATTGCACCTGTGGCCCCTGAGCAGATACAGCGGCTACACACCGCTCGAAATTTTTTCTCCGATGAATGGCATGGTGGCCCAAATCTTCGTCAGCTTAGACGACACAGTTAAACAGGGTGCAATTCTACTCTCCCTGGAAAACAGGGACAACCTTACCTTGCGTGCCAAAATTAACCCCTGGCAGACGCCATTTATTTCCAGAAACAGCAATGTTACGCTGTTCCATGACTCATTAAAGATTAAAGGAGCCGTGCTGGATGTCGATAGCAAGGATAACTGGTTAACGATTATTGTTCCCAATCAGCGTCTGAATTTGGCAAATGATTTGTTTGTGCATGGTTACGTTCATCTGCAAAACATGAAAGGAGATTTTTTGCCGGCCAGTTATTTTGACAATCGTGATTCTGTTCTGGCCGAACTCGATCAGGAAACGGTTCTCTGGCTTTTTAATGTGGGAACGGTCGGAGATTCTCTGATCCTGATTGTCCCGTCCTTACCGGATGTTAACGAAATTCAAATCAAAAAAAATCTTGACTTTAATAAATAAAATATTATATTCTTGTTGAAGTGTAATTCTTTAAAAAAGAAGAGCGTATGCGTCGTTTTTTATTTACTGTCACATTTTTAATGCTGGTTTTCTCCCTGGCTCTGGCCGATAATGTTTTTGTAGAATGCATCGCTTCTCCCAGCAATAATCAGGTTAAGATTACCTGGACGACGCGTTCAGAAGATGATGTAGCCCAATTCGTCGTCTTACGCTCTAATGATGACAACCACTATGTTGAAATGGCGCGCATTGCCCCTCAAGGCGCCGGCAGCCAATACGAATATATTGACCGCAACGTAATGTTTAAAGATATTTCCATCTTTTTTTACAAGGTTCGTGCTGTGGACGCCAATAATAAAGTGCTTGAAGAGATGTCTTTGATTGTGCATCCCAGTATTTCCGACATTTACCGCACCTGGGGAGCGATCAAAGCCATGTTTCGCTAAGTTGATTTTTCGACGAATTTTTATGTAAACCCTTTTCTATTGGAAAAGGGTTTTTTTGTTTCTAAAGAATTGTTAAGTTATGGTTAGAATTTTGTCTTTTTCATTGTCCCTTAAAAAAAGAGGCGAAAAAAAATACAATGTTTTATCAATATTATTCACTTGAAATTAAATATATCAAAGGTATATACTTAAAAAATGTCAATATTCTTAACGACAAATGTATCATTTTTAGTAAAAAAAATGGTAAGTTGGGGTTAAAAGCAGGCTGCGCTGCTTTTATGGCCAGGGGCCGGGTGGCAGAATCTTTTGTTAATATCTAATGAATGGCAAAGATGGAACTGAAAAATATTTTACTAAACATTGCAATACTCAGAAAAATTTCAACGGAACACATGGCGCCCGAATCCATTAAAAAGAAAAGGAAACCGAATCAGGAGGCCATTTTGAATAAATCCTTTTTTATTTTTTTAATCATTTTGATGTTGCCCGTGCAAATTTTCGCCCAATATGAAAAATACCTGCTAAAAGACCCTGAGCCTAAATCATTTAAACAGAGTGGGGTGGCCTTTAGCGTGGTTGAACAAGGAACCGGTATTGGCGTGTTTTACGCTTTGCCAACACGCCGCTTTTTCCATTTTGGCGCTGAGCTTGATGTCTTCCTCTTAAGAGATCGCAATCAAATTGATTTGGTTGATCCCTGGACCGGTTTACCCATCACCATCAACAAACAGAACAACGCTTACATGATGGACCTGTTGATCACCGTAAAAAAGCGACTCTTCGCCAGAGAAATTGACGACACCTTACGACCGTTTGTAATGGTGGGGCTGGGGCCTGTGTATGGCATCAATTTTCCGGAAGACAAAAGGCGTAAAGATGAATACGTACCAGGGTTTAGCGGCTATTTGGCCAGCGGCGTGGATGTGGCTCTGGAACGGCAGTACTTTCTGGGGATTCGCCTGCAATATCGCCTTATCAAATTTACCGAATCGTTTGCTCAACGGACCAATCATTCTACCTTTGATATTCGTTTAGAAATCGGAAAGATGTTTTAAGATGCAAAAAGTTGTTTTTATTGAACTGGCCATTGCACGTAAAGATCATTTTGTTGCAGATATTACAGAAAGTCTCTATCTGGCAGGCAAAAAGGTGCACATTTTTTCATCAACTCGTGAAGCGCTGCTAAAGATAAACAATTTATTGTGGACCCGTAAGCCCGACAGCTTTTTACCTCACTCCATTCTAAACAGTGGTGAAATGGAAGCAGGGGCCCCCGACCCGATTCTTTTGATTGACAGACCGGTTGACTTTGGGGCAGACACTCTCATTTTGAACGATCCTCTCCAGATAGATCAAATTGGAGAATATCCGCTGATTATTGATTTTGCAGAAACGTACGATCCGCAACGCCTGAAAGCCAGCCGGCAACGATACAAAGCCTTCAGAGACGCCGGGCGTTTTGATCTTTCCTTTGAAAAATTTGGCAGCTTCGTAAAACTAATTAAAGCTTCTTAAAGGATGGATAGCGAAAAATATTTGAACGAGCTAAACAAAGAACAATTAGCTGCGGTTACAAGTCCACGTCAACCTATTTTATTAATTGCCGGGCCAGGGACAGGTAAAACGCGTACTATTATTGCCCGCATTATTTATCTGGTAGAAAAATTTAAGATGGCGCCGGATCAAATTCTGGCTCTGACCTTTAGCAATAAAGCTGCCAATGAATTAAAAAGCCGCCTGGAACAAACCCTTCAGGAACGGGCCAACAAAGTGTTCTGCGGAACCTTTCATTCCTTCTGTTTAATGATTCTCCGAAAAAACCATGAACTGGTTAACCTGCATCCTTTCTTCTCTGTTTGCGACGATGATTATCAAAAATCCCTGATCCGCGACATTCTGAATCGCAGAATGGTACGCGATGTGCTGCAAAAAACGCGGGCCATTCAATTGGCCATTGCCAACCATCGTGTAAAAGAAAAACCTCTGCCTCCGTTTTCTTCCAGTGTTTTTCAAGAATATCAGCGCCATCTCGATCGGCATCATCTGATTGATTACGATCAGATTCTTGTATTGACCCGGGATTTATTTGAACAGCATCCCGATGTTTTGGAACAATATCGTTTTCTGTTTCAGGCCGTTCTGGTCGATGAGTTTCAGGACACGGATAAAATTCAATACCAAATTTTAAAGATGCTCGCCGAAAAGCACCGGAACATCTTTGTCGTGGCCGATGATGATCAGTCCATTTATTCCTGGCGCGGCGCCAATCCCGAAAACATCCGCCAGTTTATTGAAGATTTTCGAATCGAACAGATCCATTTCCTGGAAAAGAACTACCGCTCGGCCCAGCCGATCATTGAAGCGGCACAAACCATTTTAAAAGACACCGACCGCATTGAACCTGAAAAAAAGATTAAAAGTGTGCAGTCCTCGGAAGCCAACCTAACCGCCATTTTTTTTGACACGGAGTTTCAGGAAATCGACTTTATTTTAAAAAAAATTCACCAATGGCATGAAGAAGAGCAGATTGATTTCAGCGACATGGCCATTCTTTACCCTTATCACGCCATGGGAGAAAAACTGGCCTCTTTTTTCATTAAAGATCACATTCCTTTTCAGATGGCTGCCGGGCGCAACCTGACCGATCATCCGGTGATGAAACGCTTTTTACTCTATCTGAAACTCATCCGCGATCCTTCCGATCCGCTTATTCTGGAACAACTCATGCTTTACGAGCTGGGCGAACATCTTTTTAAAAAGATTCAACAGTGGGCCAGGCAAAACAATGTCTCTTTAAAAAAAGCGCTAAACGAACTGGCTGCGCAGGAATTCAACAGTAAAAATGTACGCAATAAATTGCAAACCTTTATCGGCAACCTGGCCAACCTGATCAACCTGAAAAGCTTTTTCCACTTTGACCAGTTAGCCAAGGAGATCATTAACAATATTCAATCATTACAGGCTTCCCATTTAAAAGCAGCCTATCAACACCTGGAAGAGGTCTCTTTTAAAAAAGAGAAATATCTGTTCAGCGAAAAGCGCAAGGTCTGGCTCTACCATCCCGACCCGCAAATTTGCTACATTGCCTGCCAGATGCTGGAACAGGCTCTGGACTTTCCCATCCATGGTCTGGATGAAGAGAAGACCGTCCATGTGGCCAAGCCCGATTTGATTTTACTTTTAAGCCCTTTTAAGAGTGAACCGTTGTCCGACTTTGAACTTCACCTTTACCGCAGCAAAGGCAGCGCGCGTCAGGGTAGCCTTACCGTACTCTTTCGCTGGCTACAATATCAGCTACAAACGATTGATGAAAAAATTTTCAACCGCTACGTTGTTTTTGATCTGGAAACCACAGACAACAATCCGCAAACGGCCGGAATTGTGGAAATCGCTGCCATTAAAGTGGAAAACGGAGAGATCATCGATACCTTCCAGAGCCTGGTCAATCCGCAGATGGAGATCGATCCGCGGGCTGAAGAAGTGCATCACATTTCCGCCAGCGATATCCAGGACGCACCGACTATCGACAAAGTTTTGCCCCGTTTTCTGGCGTTCATCGAAAACGATCTCCTAATTGCCCACAATGGCTATGCTTTTGATTTTAAAATTCTGGATCGTTTGAACAGAGAACTAAATTTAAAGAAACCACAGCACATTCGTTACGATTCTTTAATATTGGCACGCAGCCTTTTCCCCAATGAAAAAAATTCAATCGACGCTCTCGCCTACCGCTACAAATTGGATGCCGGCACGCGCCATCGGGCTCTGGATGATGTAAAAGTGTTGAACTTGATTTTTCTCCAGCTTTTAAAAGAGGCGCGTAAAAGAGAAATTTTTACAGCGGGTGAAGAATTTACCGAGTTTGTGGCGCTGGGCAATTTTCTGGAACAAACTTTAATCAGAAAAGAAGATCGTGTGCTTTTTACCATTGGGCTGAACAAACTGCTGTCGCCATTTTCCAGAATTAGAAGATCTTTTGCTCTCCATTTTCAAAAAGATGAGGCGCAACTCAATGAGGAACTAAAAACCGTAGCCCAAAGGCACGATCTGCGTTTACAGCAGTTCGATTCCAATCATGAATTCTTCGAACGTATTTTGCAGATGAGCAAAGAGTACAAAAATAGGCCTATTGATCAGGCGATCAGTGAATTTTTGGCCTTTATCTCCCTGATGAACACACAGGACAACCTGGAAACCATCAATGCCGTTTCGCTGCTGACCCTATACGCTGCCAAAGGGTTGGAATTTGAAAAAGTGATCATTTGCGGTATGGAAGACCGAAACATTCCCAGTGGTTACACCTATCGTGATGACGACGAAGACGATCGTCCTTTTCAGAAAAAATTAGCCGAACAAAAACGACTTCTTTACGTGGGCATCACGCGGGGTAAAAGTGAAGTTATCTTCACTCTGGTTCGCAACCGATTTGGCAGACGGCACCGGTCGAGTCCCTTTTTAGAAGACATTCGGCCCATGATTGATATTAAAACAGTCCTTTGATCAATTTTGCTTCCTTTGCGATTATTGTGTAAAATTGCCTTTAAAAAAATGAACAACGTAGTGTGCCGAACTTGAGAACAGCGATGACAGTATGTTCCTGGTCAACGGGACATGCATTCTGATAAGGAGTAAAAATTGCGCTTACCTAAAAACACCTGGAAAATTTTAAATACAGACCCCAATCGCCCGATTGTTGAAGTTCTTTTAGAAAACAGAAAGCTGTCTGACCGTCACCTAAAAACGTTCAAGCTTTCCGAGAGGATGCACGATCCCTATCTGCTGCCGGATATGGAAAAAGGCGTAAAACGCATTTTACAGGCTCTGGAGAAGCGTGAGAACATTTTGATCTTTGGTGATTACGATGTGGACGGGATCACCTCAACGGCCTTGATGCTGCAATTTTTTCGTCGAATCAACTATCCGGTCAATTATATGTTACCCCATCGCCAAAAGGATGGCTATGGATTACGCACCTCTTCCATTGACCAGATCGCCAAATTAGGCACGCAACTGGTCATTACGGTTGACAATGGCATTTCATCCGCAGAAGCCATCGCCTACGCCAGGCAAAAAGGCATTGAGGTGGTAGTAACCGACCACCATCTTCCGGAAGGGGAAATGCCCGAAGCCGTGGCCGTAATCAACCCGAATCGCGACGATTCGGAGTATCCTTTTAAAGCGATTTGCGGCGCTGTGGTGGCCTACAAACTGGTCTGGGCTTTAATTAAAAAGCTGCTGCCCGAAGATGATTTTAAGCAATTTCTGCTGGATCAACTGGATCTGATTACCATCGGCACCATAGCCGATGTGATGCCCCTGCGCGACGAAAACCACGCGTTGGTTAAATTTGGTTTAAAAGTTTTGTCGCGCACCAAAAAACCCGGGTTAATTGAGTTAAAAAAAGTTGCCGGTTTAAACGGCAAGAACATAACCCCTATCTCCGTTGGTTATTTTCTGGCACCACGCTTAAATGCCTCCGGGCGCCTTGAGGAAGCGGACACCTCGGTCAAACTGTTAATTGAGCAGGACAAAACACGGGCCTCGTATCTGGCCTCTTACCTGGACAAGCTGAATCAGAAGCGCCAGAATCTGCAACAAAATTACCTGGAAAATGTAATCGATTCTTTGCCAAAAGAAAAGAACAAACTGAACAAGGTAATCATCGTAAATAATAGCCAGTGGCACGCCGGCCTGATCGGTCTAATTTCCGGCAAGCTAAAAGAGCGCTACGGCAGGCCGGCCATCGCTTTTACCAGCGACGAAGATGGCAACCTGGTTGGCTCGGCCCGCAGCATCGATGCCTTTCACATCACCAATGCTTTAACGCAGTTTAAGCATCTGTTTCTCAATTACGGAGGACACCATAAAGCCGCCGGTTTGACCATGAGTCCGGAAAATTTTGAAACATTCAAGGAATCCTTTGAAGCCTATGTGAATGAACGATTGTCTGACGAAGACCTGATTCCGGTACTAACCATCGATTCTGTGGTGGATATCGATCAGGTGCACATGAACATGGCCCACACCCTGGAAGAACTGGGCCCTTTTGGCGAAGGCAATCCGGAACCGGTATTTGTCTTCCAGAATGTGCTCATCAGCGAAATGTATCTCATGGGCAAAGGCAAACATCTAAGACTGTTCATCGAAAAAGGCAATCAGTCCTATGAGTGCGTGTGGTGGAATGCTTCAGAATACAAAGATGCCCTTAGGTTTGGCCAGGCGGTTGACGTCGCTTTCAGGATAGCCATTAATAACTGGCAGGGCCGAAATCGTTTACAACTGGTCATTGAAGATATTCGACCGCATTAAATGATTTAGAACACAGTAGCTCTGCTCGTTTTACAATACAATAAAACAGGGAACCGTTACTGAAAACCGGAGTTGAACCATTTCAAAAACATAGAGAAGGTCGAAAAAATGCAAAAACGCTTAATTGAAGTTATTATGTACCTGTTAAAGGAATTCAATAGCGAACAGAACAAAGCGGATTACAACTCACTTTCACAAAAACTGGTAGCCAGTGGCTACAGCAATATGGAAATCAATTTTGCTCTGAACTGGATTTTTAACCATTTGAGCGAAAAAAAACGCACGAGCGATCACGCGCTGGAGTACTCTTCACGCGCCAATCGCCTGTTGCACGATCTGGAAAAGATTGTTTTTACTCCGGAAGCCTACGGGTATTTACTACAAATGCATCAGTTAGGTCTGCTGAACGATGCCGAATTTGAAGAGGTGCTCGACGAAGCCATTGTCAATGCTGCGCCCACTGTTGAAATTGAAGAGATTAAGCGCCTTGCGGCCATGGTTGTGTTCGGCAACGACTCCATGAGAGAAGGCGTCTGGGATGGTTTCTTTTTCCCGTTTGGCTCTAATACCATACAATAATTTTTGCATTCTTGAAGACAATCGTTTATTATTTATTAAAGAAAGGAGACGCCAGAACTATTTATGGCCAATAATAAAAAATCTTTAGTCATTGTAGAATCTCCGGCAAAAGCCAGGACCATTAATAAATATCTGGGAACGAATTATGACGTGGCGGCTTCTGTTGGCCATATCATTGATCTGCCTAAAAGTAAATTGGGCGTGAGCATTGAAGAGGGCTTTAAACCTCAATATGTACGCATCAGGGGCAAAGAAAAAATAATCAAAGAGCTCAAGCAAAAAGCCAAACAGTCCGATAAAGTTTATCTGGCCACCGACCCGGACCGTGAGGGCGAGGCCATCGCCTACCATATTTCTTCGATTTTAGACAAACCGAAATCCGACATTTTACGCGTGGAGTTTAACGAAATTACCAGGTCGGCTGTAGAACAGGCCATGCAGCACCCGCGTACTATTGACATGAATCGCGTGTACTCCCAGCAGGCGCGACGCGTATTAGACCGCATTGTAGGGTACAAAATATCTCCTTTACTCTGGCAAATCATTTACCGTGGATTAAGCGCCGGTCGCGTTCAATCTGTGGCGTTGCGCTTAATCTGTGAACGCGAAGAGGAAATCAGAAATTTTAAGCCGCAAGAGTACTGGAACATTTTTGCTCTTTTGCAGGCGCAGGACAAACCGGTCTTTAAAGTCAAGTTAATCAAGGTAGATAATAAAAAAGTAAAAATAGAAAATGAAGCGCAGGCTAAAGCGCATGTTGAACAGCTAAAACAGCTGCCCTTTGTTATTTCTGCAGTAGAAAAGAAAAAAATAAAACGTCAGGCGCCGCCGCCCTTTATTACCAGCACACTGCAACAGGTAGCTGCCCGACAATTACGCATGAGCACCAAACGTATTATGGCCATTGCCCAATCTCTGTACGAAGGTGTGGAAATTCCCGGGCAGGGCAGCGTTGGTTTAATCACTTACATGCGTACCGATTCAACGCGCATCAGTGAGCAGGCTATTTCCGCCGTGCGTGAGTACATTCAAAATGAAATCGGCGAAGAATTTTTGCCAGCCCGCGCCCACCATTTTCGCAGCAAAAAATCGGCTCAGGATGCTCACGAGGCTATTCGGCCTACCTACCTCACGCCCGAATTTTCTCCGGAGGCCCTAAAGGACAAACTGAACAAGGAACAATTCCGGCTTTACGATTTAATCTGGAAACGCTTTATCGCCTGCCAGATGAAGCCAGCTGAATTTGAAAAGACTACGGTTGAAGTTACGGCTGGAAATTATCTATTTCAGGCCCAGGGAGAGGTGATGACCTTTCCTGGTTTTATGAAAATTTACCGGGAGGATGTTGACGAAGGTACAAAAGCCAATGGGCAATCGGATATTCCGGCAGGCCTGGAAGCCGATATGCGCTGTACACTTAAAGAACTGATTCTCGAGCAGAACTTTACAAAACCGCCCGCTCGTTACACCGAAAGCACCCTGGTTAAAGAATTGGATCGTTTGGGCATTGGAAGACCCAGCACCTATGCCCAGATTGTGAGCACTATTTTACAACGGAAATATGTAGAACGTAAAGAGCAAAAACTATATGCTACCGAATTAGGCGAGGTGGTGAACAAGATTCTGATCAAGAGTTTTCCGGATCTGTTTAATGTTCGGTTTACAGCCAAAATGGAAGAAAAATTGGATCAGATTGCACAGAATGGCAACACGTATGAGAATGTGATGAACGAATTTTATCAGCCCCTGGTTTCTGATCTGGAAAAAGTAAAAAGCCAGACACAGGAGTTAAAGGCCCTGCTCACCGAAGCAACGGATGAGGTTTGCGATCAGTGCGGGCGCCCCATGGTCATCCGCTGGGGACGGAACGGACGTTTTTTGGCCTGCACAGGTTATCCGGAATGTAAGAACACCAAGCCCCTGGGAAACGAAGCGCCGCAGGAGACCGATGAAATCTGCGAAAAATGCGGTAGCCCCATGGTGATTAAGCGCGGACGTTTTGGCGCGTTTTTGGCCTGTTCCAACTATCCGCAGTGCAAGAACACCAGGCCCATAAGCACCGGCGTTAACTGTCCCAAAGAAGGCTGCGACGGAAAGGTTGTTGAACGTCGTACCAAACGCGGGAGAACCTTTTATGGTTGCTCCAATTACCCCAATTGCGATTTTGTCTCCTGGGATAAACCGGTTAATCGGGAATGTCCGCAATGTGGCAACCGTTACATGGTAGAAAAGAACCTGAAAAGTAAAGGGCTCATTCTTCGCTGTCCGGCTTGTAAATACGAAGAACCAGCATAAAAGAATAGATGAACAAAGAAATACGTGATTTTTTACGTTATCTTTATTTAGAACGGCGTTACGCGCGCAACACCATTGTTTCTTACGGAAACGACTTAATTCAGTTTCAGACCTTTGTAGAAGAATTATTCGGTACCCCAGAGGTTAACTGGCGCCTGATCGACAAACGCATCATTCGTTTTTTTCTGATCAAGCTCCAGGAAAAACAGGTGACGCGCAAGACCATTGCCCGAAAACTGGCCACCTTAAAATCCTTTTTCCGCTACCTGATTAAAAATGAAATTATTCAAAGCAATCCGGTCTCTTCATTAAAGACCCCTAAACTGGAAAAGAAATTGCCGGAGCATCTGTCCCCCTCAGAGACAGAACAATTGCTAAGTCTACCGGACGAGAACACCTTTGAAGGGTTACGCGATCGGGCTATTCTGGAATTATTCTACGGAACTGGCCTTCGCCTTTCTGAGTTAATTAATTTAAAAGTCGATCAAATTGATTTTCATCAGCAATTGATTCGAATCATTGGCAAAGGAGATAAGGAACGGATTGTGCCATTTGGCGGAAGCGCAAAAGCGACTCTTGAAAAATATCTTCTTCTTAGGCCTCAATTTGCAGAAAAATCTGTCGATAATGTATTTGTGCTTAAATCTGGAAAAAAAATGTACCCAATGGCAATTCAGCGGATGGTAAAAAAATATTTGACCCTGGCCAGCAATCTTAAGCAAAAGAGTCCCCACGTTTTACGACATAGCTTTGCCACGCACCTTTTGAACAATGGCGCGGACATTCGTGTGGTTAAGGATCTGTTAGGGCATGAAAATTTAGCCACCACACAAATTTACACTCATCTTTCCATAGACCATTTAAAAAGAATTTACAATCAAGCCCATCCGCGGGCATCCAATAAATCATCAAAAAACCGAAGGAGGTCGTGATGAACGTATCAATCACCACTCGTGGTTACAAAGCACCTGAACGGTTAAAGAGCTATTTGGTCGACAAACTGAAACGTCTGAATCGTTTTGAGGATCAGATTATGGATATAGATGCTATTTTTTCTTATGAAAAGCTTGATCAAGTGGTTGAGTTCAAAGTTAATCTTCGAAAAAAGCAATTTATTGTAAAAGAACGATCGGAAGATATTTTTAAATCCATAGATTTAGCCATAGACAATGTGGAACGGCAAATTACCAAAATCAAAGAAAAAATCAAAGGGCACGATAAAAAGAAAATCACCGAAGTTGTACAATAAGAAAGGCGCCGCAAGGCGCTTTTCTTTTTTATTTTGCACATTGAAAGTATGTTTAATAACTTAGGACGTTATGAATGAATACATTACAGTAAGAACCTTACTGAGAGAAAACCAGGAACGTTTAAAGCTTCAGCTTATCTGTTCAGAAAATGGTCTGAACCGTAAAATCGTTTCCAGTGAAATTCATCGGCCTGGGCTGGCGCTTTCTGGTTTTGTAGAATTGTTCACCTGGGATCGCATTCAGATTTTGGGTAATACTGAAATCAAATATCTGCAAAGTTTGCCTCCCAGGCAATTAGCCCGTTCTGTTGATCGATTTATGGAATTTGAGATTCCGGCCTTAATTGTCACCAACAACAATGAAATTCCTGAATACCTTGTTCAGGTTGCCACCAGGCGCTACATTTCCATTTTTAGTACGCCCTTAAGTACAACCCGCCTGGTTCATTTGCTCAGTGAGTATTTAGAGGAAAAATTTGCGCCCAGGATTTCCATGCACGGCTCGCTGGTGGATGTTTACGGCATTGGCATTTTATTCACCGGGCGCAGCGGCATTGGTAAAAGCGAAGTGGCTCTGGATTTAGTTGAGCGCGGGCACCGCCTGGTAGCCGACGATCTGGTAATTATTACTCGTCAGGGCGAAGAGGTTTTAATCGGTAAAGGCCGGGAAATTGCCCAGCATGTTCTGGAAGTGCGCGGTGTTGGTTTAATCGATGTTCGACGTATTTTCGGTATCCGAGGTGTACGCATGCAAAAGCGTGTGGAAGTGGAAGTAAAACTGGTTGACTGGGAAAAGACCAGGGACTACGAACGCACCGGTCTGGAAGACAATTTTACCGAAATATTAGGGGTGGAAATTCCCCAGGTTATTTTGCCCATCAATCCCGGTAAAAACATTACCGTGATTGCCGAAACCATTGCCATGAATCATCTGCTAAAAACCTATGGCTATCATGCGGCACGCGAATTTAATCAACGTTTACGTGATTACATGATGCACAAGGACGAAGTGCCCATTTACCAGGATCGGGATTATTTGAAGAAAGACAGGGAATGAATGAGAATATTTTTGCGGCTATCATTACCCATGGTGAACTGGCCTGTGCTCTGGCCAATGTAGCAGAGAATTTGATGGCTTCGGAAATTAAATTACACTGTTTTTCAACCAAAGTGCTTTCATCCGAAGAAATCATTACGCGACTCGAGGAAAAAATTCAAAGGCAAAATCCGGAAAAGGTGTTGCTGTTTGTTGATCTGGTTGGCGGCGGATGCTGGATAATTGCTAATAAAATCAAAAAGAACAACGATAATATCAATGTGCTGGCCGGCGTAAATGTCCCGATGATTGTCTCTTTTCTGATCAATTTTAAGCGACTGGAGTGGGCGGCATTGATGGAAAAAATTACTGCAGACGCTCAGAAGGGCATTATTTTGCGCTAAGGTACACGAAAAAAAAAATCAGTTTCATTGGGGAGCAGAGTTCAGAGTATGAATGTTCAACTGTTTCGTATTGACGATCGATTGATTCACGGACAGGTTGTCATTGGCTGGTTCAATTTTCTCAATTCAGAAAAAATTTTTTTATGTGATGATTCTGTAGCGCTTAATGATTGGGAAAAAGAACTCTACCTGTCCAGCGTTCCTGAAAATGTCCAGGCCCGGGTTCTCTCTACCGATGAGATGGTTGAGTATTTCAAAAAAGACAAAAACGATCTTAGCAAAGCCATTGTGTTAGTTAATTCACCATTTGTGGTCGAAACCCTGGTGCAAAAGGGCAGTGCACCAAAATCTATTAATGTAGGGGGCATCCATTACAAAGAAGGACGTAAGGAATTTTTGCCCTACCTGTTTTTAAATGAACAGGAGGTGGATTCCTTTAAGAAATTGATGGCTTTGGGCATCGATTTTTATTGTCAGGATGTGCCTTCGGCCCGGCCCATTCCTTTGAAAAAAGTTTTACAAAATAAATGAAGTGCGATGAACAAGAAAATTTTTTCAACCGAACTTAAAGTCGGCCTGACAGTGGTGCTGGCCACCTTTATTCTGGTCTATGGCATCATCTGGGGCAAAGGCTATCGACTAAAAACCAATAAATATCATTTGCAACTGGTGTTTGACAATGTGGGCGGTATGGTGCCTGGAGATCCGGTTACAGTCAATGGGGTTAAAGAGGGCAAAGTGGTGGCCATCGACTGGAAAGGGCGCGAGGTCCTGGTCACTATTGAGTTAAATGACCGTGTAAAGTTGTACGAGGATGCAACGTTCATCATTATTAGCGCTGAATTGCTGGCCGGTATGAAAGTGGAAATTTTTCCAGGAAAATCCAACAAAAGGCTGAATCTGGCCAGACAACCGTTTCGTGGCAAATATGGGGGACGCATTGTGGATGTTGGCTTAACCATCGACAAGCTGGCCCAGGACATGTCCGCTTTAACCTTCCGCCTGGATACCACCACGGCTCTCATTAACCAATTACTCCGTTCCGGACAACTGCAGAAAGATATCAGCGCGACTTTAAATAATTTAAATACGATGAGCTCAGGATTAAAAACGCTTCCCGACACACTTTCTTTTACGTTAAGTCAATTGAATTCGGCCATCAAAAAAGTACACCAGCTGGTGGATGAGAATCAAAAACCGGTGGCCGCTTCTCTTAAAGAAATTCAGGCTATGGGCAAGAATATCAATCTTCTTACCACACAACTCAACAAAACCATGCAGGCTATTAAGGCCCAACAAGGCACTTTAGGTAAAGTGATTTACGATTCAACGCTGTACAAAAATTTGAACAAAACACTGCTTTCGGTAGATTCTTTAACCCGTCGTTTACGTAAAAAGGGATTAAAACTGAGTCTCTTTTAAATAATAAAATTTGCATTGAAGAAAACAAAATAATAAATTTGAATTCTTTAAAAATGGTTGGCGCTTTAGCTCAGTCGGTAGAGCAACGGACTGAAAATCCGTGTGTCCCCGGTTCGATTCCGGGAGGCGCCACCTAATTAAAGGCTACCGCTTTGGTAGCCTTTTTCAATTTAGAATTTCATTTAAAAAATATAGCTCCATAATGTGCAAAAATCTTATTGTGCTTTAGGGGAGGGGCTTAATTTTTTTGCCATAATCTGTTAAGTAACAGCCCTTCCCTTTCAGCTCTCACTACCGCAATGCGGAATTGCAGAAACCGGTAATGGAGAAATTCTATTATCAAAATATCATTTATACAATTATAGCTTTGCGGTTTTCTCTGTAGCTGGGGCTATCCTGCCTATTTTATTAAATCCAATGAGCTTGCAGAAAGAGCATGAAGGCACTACGATTTTTCGTCTGTAGGCCTGTCTTGCAAATTGCCGGTAGTGCACAAATTTTTGCACACTATAAAACAGTTCTTCACTAAAGTTTAAAACAGATTCTAACGAAAATAAAAAAAAAGCCTGTTCTTTGACAAATGACAGGTCCCAACAGCAGAATATTAAAATAATTATCAACAAGCAACATATTAATTGTAGTTCAGGGAATTACAAAAACAACTTCAACTTTAGAAACCATATGGAATTGTAATAAAAGATGGGGTGACTCGCGTTACGAACCTTAATGTCCTTTTTCTGCTCAAGTTGTCCATAAAAGTAATCTTAATGTTTGCTGTTATATTGATCGATTTTTCTGATATTTAAAATTCCTTGGTTACAAAATGTTGATTCTGAAGGCAAATTGCTATTCTATTCAAATCTAAAAATTATGGCTAACATAATATTAGAAAGTTGTAGATATAGAAAACAATTGCTGTTATATTGCAGGAAATGGCATCAATTAAAAATTGTTTTAAGGAACGCCAGAGGCGTAAATTTTATAACCGTTTTGTCTTAACACATATAAACATCGATATTATGTTGTATTAATTAATAGAGTTGAAGCCATTAGAAAAATGGAATCCTATTCTTTGTTAAATGGACAAATTTTTCGAAATACCAAACTCCAATAAAAACTGAATACTTAATTCAAATTTTAAAAAAGGAGGTTGTTATGAAACGCATTGTATTCCTTTTGATTTTAGTTGTCCTAATTTCTTCAGGTCTTAGGGCTCAGACGACTTTTAATGTGCCTTTTTTTGATGTTCAAGACCTTCTACAGAAATCACAAAGCATTAGCAGTACAACCAGTTTAAGTAAACGTGTATTTAAAGGTAAACAGCCTGATGATTATTTGGGGCAATCTGTGGCGTTTATTGGAGATGTAAATAATGATGGTTACGACGATATGCTAATTAGCGCAGACCGGGTAGACGTGTTAGGTGAAGATCGCGGGCAGGTATATCTCTATTTTGGCGGAAGACAAATTAGTAATTTGCCGGATCTGGTGCTAAATGGTAAAAAGGACGGCAGTTGGCTCGGTCGTTCGGCGAGTTCTGCCGGAGATGTTAACGGCGATGGCTATGCCGATTTTATGGTGGGAACGCTCAATGATGTGGTTTATGTCTATTTTGGCGGACTCGTTCTGGACACCATTCCCGATGTGCAACTGCATGGAACATCCTCAATTGAAGAGTTTGGCTGTTTTGTTGCCGAAGCAGGAGATTTAAACGGCGATGGTTACACCGATCTGGCCGTTGGCGCGAAAGACAATAATGAAAATGATAACCAGGCCGGTAAAGTTTATGTGTATTTTGGCGGTCCGCAAATGGACGGCGTAGCTGATTTGACAATTTTAGGCGAAGCCAGTTATGATCATTTCGGCTCAACCGTGGCCGGCGCCGGGGATGTCAATAATGACGGCTATGATGATTTGCTGATAGCCGCGCCAGAGGCTGACAATCATGGTGAAAGTAGCGGAAGGGTCTATCTTTATTTCGGCGGAAGCTCCATGGATAATGTCCCCGATTGGACCATGGATGGTGAAGCAGAATACGATTACTTTGGCTATGCGCTTTGTTCCGCCGGAGACGTTAATAAAGATGGGAATGACGATATTTTGGTAGGTACGGGTTACTACGATAGCGACAGTCTCAATTCCGGTAAGGTCTATCTTTTCTATGGCGACGCCAATATGGACCATACGGCTGATTTAACCTTCGAAGGAAGACGCACTAAAGAATTCTTCGGTAACAGCATTTCAATGGCCGGGGATGTAAATGGGGATGGATATCAGGATCTGGTTGTTGGTGCCGAGGGGAATTATGATACCACTCCAGGTTATGTGGCCGTCTTTTTTGGTTCACCCGATATGGATAATATTCCAGACTTATTGATCTATCAGGAAGAATACGGTAGTGGATTTGGAAATAAGGTGGGCATTGGAGGAGACCTGAATGGGGATGGTCTCAGTGAAATTTTGGTGAGCGCTCCTTATTTTGATAACAATCGAGGTAAAGCGCTGCTTTATTTTAACACCTTAAAAACCACTCGAGCGCAAACAAATTACACCTTACAGGGAGAAGAAAATAGCGATTATTTCGGTTCGGTGGTGGCTAGCGCAGGTGACGTTAACGGAGACAATAAACCCGACTTTTTAATTAGTGCACAAGAAAATGACGAAATTGGCTATGATGCTGGAAAAGTGTACCTTTATTTTGGAGGGAAGGCGCGCTATAATAAGGCTGATAAAACCTTTGTCGGGGAAGATAGCGAAGATTATTTCGGGAATGCTCTCTCTACGGCTGGCGATGTAAATGGCGATGGCTTTGATGATTTTTTAATAGCAGCTTATTTAAGCGATGAAAACGGCGAAAATTCAGGGATAGTTTCCCTTTACTATGGAGGGCCAACTATTAAGAATAACTACCTTTTTATATATGGTGAAAATGCCGGGGATCAGTTTGGGACCGAAGTGTCTCCGGCCGGAGATCTCAATGGCGATGGCTATGCCGACTTTGTTGTTTCGGCACAATATTTTGATCTTCCCGATAAAAATAATGTCGGTAAGGTTTATATATATTTTGGCAGCGAATCGCTGGATAACGTGGCCGATTTAACCATAACTGGAGAAAATGCCGGGGATGAATTTGGCAACAGTGTAGCTTGTGCAGGAGATGTAAATCATGATGGCTATTCCGATCTTATTGTGGGCGCACATTTCAATGACGAAAATGGTGAGAAATCTGGAAAAGCCTATATCTATTTTGGCGGCGCTAATATGGATACCGTAGCAGATGTGGTCATGAACGGTGAAAGCGGTTACTACCATTTTGGACAGAGTGTTGCCGGTGTGGGAGACGTCAATCATGACGGCTACGATGACGTTCTAATTGGATCTCCTTACGATTATAGCTACGTAAGTAATCCCGGCAAAGCCTACCTTTTTTATGGCGGCGAATTTATGGACAATACACCCGATGTAACCTTTAGCGGAGAGCAAAACAATGATTATTTTGGGGTTGCCGTTTCTGCAGCCGGCGATATTAATAGTGACGGCTATGTTGATCTGGCCATTTCTGCAACCAGGGATGATCAGGCTGGTTATGATGCCGGTAAAGTGTACATCTACTTTGGGGCTGCTTCGATGGATAATCAACCTGACATAAAATTTTACGGAGAATCGCCTTATTACCAGCTGGGCGCAGGATTAGCCGACATTGGCGATGTAAACCTCAACGGTATTCCGGATTTATTAATTGGTGCGAAGGTTTACGATGGTACGCCTGGCAGAGCCTATCTGTATAATCCCAGTGGGCCGTCAGTCTTGCCACATATTTATAGTATTAGCGACGTACCTGGCGACCAGGGGGGCTACCTTTACATGCAATTCTCACGCAGCGCTTACGATAAACCTGAGATTGAAGGCGTAAGCGAATACATTATTCAGCGCAGTTTAAAACCAGACTATGGCCAATTTGCCTGGGAAAGTGTGGCTTCAATTTCGGCTAATCACCAGCCCTTTTACAGTTACACAGTAGCCACATTAAACGATTCTTGTGACGAAACAAATGGCCGGGCTTATTATCGGGTAGTAGCCAGATCGGCCGATGGAAAAGATTCATGGATTTCTAACGTGGTTTCTGCTTATAGTCTGGATAATTTAGCGCCTCAAAGTACGCAGTCATTGAATGCCGAGGTAACGGAAGATTCAAAAGTAAAATTGAACTGGCAAAAAAATACCGTCGATCCAGATGTGCGTGAATACGCAGTGTACCGATCTACACAAGAGGGCTTTACGCCCAGCGAAGAACTGCGCATTGCTACCACGACTGATACGTCTTATCTGGATGAAAGTCCTGAAGCAGGTAAAGTCAATTATTACAAAGTGGTTACTATAGACATTCATGATAACCATAGCGATCCTTCACCTGAAGCATCGGCTGATTTGAGCGGTTCACAGGTGCAAAAAGCAAACCTACCTCAAAATTTTAAACTGGCGCAAAACTTTCCTAATCCATTTAATCCGGGAACGATCATCCATTATCAATTGCCAGAACCCTGTCGTGTTACATTGCAGGTTTATGACCTACTGGGTCGTAAGGTAGCCACACTGGTAGATCGTGTTCAAAATCCTGGTTATTACACGATTGAGTTCAAAGCAGATAAATTACCGAGTGGGCTGTACATCTATCGTTTACAGGCAGGCACATTTCGTGCGCTAAAAAAAATGATAAAGTTGAAATGATATATTTGGCAGAATCAACAATTCAAAACCTGCAAATTATTTAAAGTCAGGTAAATTTTCTAAGGCAGCATAGCCGCAACCAAAAACGTTTTTGCAGGGATTTAAGCAACCACAGAGGGCACAGAGAAGCTTTTTAAATTAAAAATTATTTTGTGAAAGGGCAAGTTGGATCCAGGCGGTGAAGGCCTGTGCTGGCATGTCATTCTTCTCCCGCTTCAGCGGGAGAAGAATCCCCTCCACTGGAACACACGCAAACGCAATGTAACTCGTGCTTAAATCCGCGACTTTGTAAGGGCTAAGCATTTAAGGTGGGTTTTTATTAAAACCCATCCCCCCGACCTCCTTCCCTTTAAAAAAAGGAAAGGGGAGTTTTAATCTTTGCTTTGTAAAATTTGATTTCTAAATGATCATCTACTCAATCGTTTGGGATTGCCCTGTTAATTAGGGCGCTTAAAAATTTTCGCATCCTGCTAAGCGGGATTGAAGTTTTGAAGGAAGTATTCTAAACTTCGATTTTAAGCCGGAGTTTTTTTGCTATTCATGCAGTTCAAACAAAAAAGCCTTCAAGAAATTTTATTCTTGAAGGCTTTAAGCTCCGGCGGTAGGACTCGAACCTACAACC
Source organism: Caldithrix sp. (assembly GCF_056497305.1). Taxonomy (NCBI): domain Bacteria; kingdom Pseudomonadati; phylum Calditrichota; class Calditrichia; order Calditrichales; family Calditrichaceae; genus Caldithrix; species Caldithrix sp. The sequence continues at coordinate 50,866 of NZ_JBSMDE010000021.1, forward strand.
TAGTGGTTAACAGCCACCCGCTCTGCCAATTGAGCTACGCCGGACCTTTTTACTGTAGCAGAAAATTGAATCAACTATCGCATCTGCGGGATAACAGCAGCCCGCTCTGCAACCTATCTTAAAACACCCTTCACTTAAACGAGGCATAGAATATAAATAATAGATTGACGCCTGTCAATATCTCTTTCTGAAAAAAATGAACTTTTTTAAAAAGGCAATCCTGGACGAAAAAGCAAAGGCAGCAAAGCCGCGTCCTTTAGAAAACCGCAAAGGGCAGTAAGAATTAATTTTAATTAAAAATTACGAATGACGAATTACGAATTAATTTGCGAAGGGGCAACTTATGCCCAGGCGGTGAAGGCCTGTGCCGGCATGTCATTCTGAGAATCCCTTACATTGGCAGACCATTCGAAAGAGCAATTTAATTCGTGCTTCAGTCCGCGACTTTGTAAGGGCTAAGCATTTAAGGTAGGTTTTTATTCTAAAACCCATCATCCCGCCCCCCTTCCCTTTAAAAAAAGAGAAGGGGGAGTTTTAATCTTTGCTTTGTAAAATTTGATTTCTAAATGTTCATCTACTCAATCGTTTGGGATTGCCCTGTAATTAGGCAGCTTAAAAATTTTCGCATCCCGCTAAGCGGGATTATAAGTTTTGAGGGAAGTATCCTAAGGAAGCATAGCCGCAACAAAAAAACTTCTTTAAAAAATGACAGTCCGGTGCCTCGGAACCTTTTAACTTTTACACTCATATAACAGCAGAAGTCATTTCATGAATTAGCCCTCACCCCCTCGATCCCCCTCTCCCAGAATAAAAATCTGGGAGAGGGGGAGGGCTTACCACTTGTGTTGAAGATTTTCTTTCATGGCCCCTTTCACGATTAATGGAAATTCGCTGTGTCAGCCCAATGCTCATTCAACCCTTCAACAAATCAACAAATCAACAATTCAACAGCTTAAATCACTCACTCACTCAACACAAAAATTTTCGCATCCCGCTAAGCGGGATTATAAGTTTTGAAGGAAGTATTCTAAAACAAGAATTCTTTTAACCGCAAAGGGGGTGAAGATATTTTTACCTTCAACTCTTTTCGTCGGCCGCCTTCATGATTTGTGGGTTGTCTTAACCCTGCAAATGTTGCAGGCGCGTTTTAATTTCTTCCTGGCGTTCTTTAAATCCACGCGGAAAAATGATGGTGAAAATGGTGCCAACTCCCACTTTGCTGCGGTAGGTGATGTCCCCTTCGTGGGCTTTCATGATTTTTTTGCACAGGGCCAGCCCAATGCCCCCGCCTTCCTGTTTAGTTGAAAAATACAGGTCAAAGATGCGCCGACCGATTTCCGGTGGAATTCCCTGACCATTATCTTTAACATGGATGTAAATCTTTTGCTGGTCCTGGTCGGTCTTGATAGCCACTTTCCCGCCTCTGTCAACGGCCTGAAAGGCATTAAGCACAATGTTTAACAAAACCTGCTGGATTTGGTCGGCGTCCCCGTAAATGAAATCGATGGCATCGTCCAGTTCAAGCTCAATTGTGATTTGTTGTTCCAGGGCGTGATGTTGCACCAGACGAACCACGTCTTCGACCAGGGCATTGGGTTTAAGAGTGGTCAGTTTCAATTCCCGTTTACGCGCTAAATTGAAAAATTGCGTGTGGATGCGGTGAATGCGCTTGATTTCGTTTTGAATCAGATTCAATGATTTTTTGAGTTTTGGATCAAGGTCGGGGTATTCTTTTTGCAGGCGGTTATTCAAAATTTCGGCATGAATACCCACCGCAGAAAGAGGATTGCGAATTTCATGGCTAACCGAAGAGACAAGGTTGGCAATGATGCCATATTTCATGGAGCGCAGGAGATTGTTCTCCAGCTCCTTTAGACGCGACAGATCTTTGAACAGGATCAGGTAGCCCCCTTCTGGCAATTTTTGAATGGTGACGTCAACATTGATTTCTTGACTACCGGGTAACCAGACCAGCAATTGTTTGCTTAACGATTTTTCCGGCAGGGCTTTGCAGCGCAACAGTAGCTGGCGAAATTCCATGTTTTCTGCCAGAATGTTGTCAAAAAATTCGCGGAATATTTTGGGCGAAGGACAGCGCAGCAGCCGCACCGCAGCCGGGTTAAAGGTGGCTACCTTAAAGTTGGCGTCCACAATAACTAAACTCTCTTCCAGCGCTTCGAGCATGTTTTCAATATTTTTGACGCTCTTCTGGTAACTTTCAGAAATCATGCCCATGCGTTCCAGAGATTGATTGAGACGCATGAAAGTGTCGGTAAACTCATCTTTCCGATCGTAATCAATCCGGTATTGAAAATCGCCGGCATTCAGATGCTCAGCCAGATTGCGCACCGATTTGAATGGTTTCTTGAATGAATAATAAACCAGGAACAACATTAAGCTTAATAAGGCGGTCAAATTGATTAAAACGGGAGAGAACTGTTTAATGGCTTCAAGAGAAAAGAGTCCGGGCAGACTGGCCGGGTAAACCAAAATGAATTGCCAGTTGTCAGAAGGCAGAGTTAAGATCGACCAGTAAAACGCTTGATCTCTGCTCCAGCCACTGATCAGAGGGCGAGAGGCGGAATCGGCATCAGCATCAGTAGGCAATGCACTTAAAACATTTTCAGAAACATTTTGAACCTTTTTCCAGATTATCCGGTTGTTCTCTTTAATGATGAATAAACCACCATCCGGATTCAGATCGTCCACTATTTTTGAAAGCTGGTCGACAAAACGCGTTGCGTTGCCGGAGTCGGCCTGCCACAATAGTCGGGCTGCAGCCCGGATGGATTGGACCTTTGTCGCTATTTTCCCTTCTAATTCTTCCTGTTTTAATGCCTGATAGGTCAGATTAAAGAAAATGGTGGAAATGCTCAACAGCAAGACGGTTAAAAGAACCAATACCCAAAAACGCCTGATAAAATAAGCCAAAGTGAACCCTCTTCTTTTTTTTGTATTTTAATGACTTTTAAGACGCTGGTCAATGGCTAAATTATTTTGCACGGCTGAGGGGCAACCTTTGCCCTGGGGAAAAGCGTATTGTAGATGGCCATGGCGCGCTGGGGTAGAAAAAAGTTGTAAAAATCAATTTTTTTTATTGAAATTATTTTTTAATTTGTTTTATGAAATAGATTTGTCCAATTAAAAGCAGAAAGGGTCTACTATGCGGAAAGGGTATCTTTACATCTTTGTTGTATTGCTGTCTTTGAATTTTTCATGGGCCGAATCGCATCTAATGCGTTTTGCGGATGTGTCTAAAGACTACATTGTTTTTACTTACGAAGGTGATCTGTGGTTGGTGCCCATTACCGGAGGCAAAGCCAAACGGATCACACGGAGTGATGGCAATGAAATTTTTGCGAAATTTTCACCGGACGGCTCAAAAATTGCTTTTACCGGCAATTACGATGGGGGCAATGACGTTTACGTGATGGATCGTGACGGTTCGGAACCGCGAAGGCTAACCTTTCATCCGGCATCCGATCTGGTGATTGATTGGTACCCGGATGGCAAACACATTCTGTTTCGTTCACGCCGAGAATGGCCTTATCGCGCCGATAAGTTGTACAAGGTGTCCATTGAAGGGGGCATGCCCGAAAAAGTACATGTGGATCGGGCCGGACTGGCTGCGCTTTCTCCGGACGGAAAAAAATTAGCCTACAATCGCATTTCGCGTGAATTTCGTAATTGGAAGCGCTACAAGGGCGGCATGGCCCAGGATATCTGGGTCGGCGAAATTGCCAGAGGGGATTACAGACCGATTACGACCTTTCGCGGAACGGACAATTTCCCCATGTGGCACACTTCCGGCCTCTATTTTATTTCAGACAGCCTGGATGGCACTATGAATCTTTACCATTACGATTTTAAAAGCAAACAGTTTAAACGCCTCACCATGTACGATGATTACGATATCAAATACCCTTCTCTGGGGCCCGATTACATTGTTTACCAGTACGCCGAAAATTTGTACCTGTTTGATTTGAAGACCCAACAGAGTAAAATGGTGCCGGTAGAAATTCCTTCTGATCGCACGCTGGTGCGTCAATTTTTACTCGAAAATCCGGAAAAATATGTGTACACCTTTGCGCTTTCTCCCAAAGGTAAAAGGGCGCTTTTGAATATTCGGGGTGAAATCGTCAATATGCCCACGGAAAAGGGAGTAACCTACCATCTCACACCAAATTCTTCCGCTTCCCGGGAAAAAAACGCCATCTGGTCGCCAGATGGCAAATGGGTGGCCTTCTTTTCTGACAAAACAGGTGAAGAAGAGTTGTACCTGGTCCAACCAAACGGCGGAGAATGGAAACAGGTTACGCACAATGGCTTTAGCTTCCGTACAAATCCTAAATGGTCGCCGGACAGTAAGTACATTATTTTTCACGATAAATTTATGCGCTTGAATTTAGTGGATGTGGCTACCGGGAAAATTACGGTGGTAGATCAGGGCGAATACGATGACGCCTGGTACGAATGGGGCATTCAGACCTATTGCTGGTCACCGGACAGCCGCTGGATTGCCTATTCCAAATTGGAGCAATCGCTCTACCCTTCCATTTTTCTGTACAATGTGCAAACCCAAAAACGCTTTCGTGTAACCGATTCCATGACCAAAGATTGGAGTCCATCGTTTAGTCCGGATGGCAAATACCTGTATTTTCTGTCCAATCGTACGTTTAAACCGATCATGGGCTTTGTGGATCAAAATCACATCTTTCTAGACATGACCAGGCCTTACATTTTGATTTTGAAAGAGGGAGATCCTTCGCCCTTTGCTCCGCAAAATGATAGCGATCAGCAGGAGAAAACAGAGGAAAGTTCCAGAGCGGACAACGTTATAATCACCACAGAACACTTTGCACAGCGCATTCTTCCGGTACCGGTCAAGGCCGGTAATCTCTTTCGTCTGGAAGCCATTGACGATGGCCTTCTCTATTTAAAAAAGACGGAATATGAATTTTTAAAATATCAGTTTGTCAACGATGAAAATCGGGCTACAAATCTGGAATTGCATCGCTTTTCTCTGAAAAAGCAGAAAGACGAAACCTTGTTAAGTGGAATTGGCCAATACCATCTGTCGGCTGACAAGAAACGGTTGATTTACCGTGCGGGTGATCGTTTTGGCGTGGTTGATGTGGGCAAAGCCAAAGTGGGCGATGGCGCGCTAAATTTTAAAGATGTAACGTTGATGATCGACCGGCTTCAGGAATTTCAACAAATGTTTGCCGAAGCCTGGCGCATTGAACGCGACTGGTTTTATGACAAAAATATGCACGGTTTAAACTGGCCCAAAGTCCGCAAAATCTACGAAAAATTTGTACCCTTTTGTGGGCGACGTAGTGATCTAAACTACCTGATTGGCGAAATGATCGCTGAATTAAACGCCGGGCATACTTACGTATATGGCGGCGACATGGAACGCGGTAAACATGTAAGTTGTGGATTGTTGGGCGCCGATTTTGTTCTGGAGAAAGGCTTCCCTAAAATCCAGCGTATTGTGCATGGCGATAATTCTTCAGAGCAGTTGCGTTCGCCGTTTGAAACGCCGGGCTGTCCCATTAAAACGGGCGATTACATCCTGGGCATCGATGGTCTAAGGTTGCACAAAAACGACAACCTGTACCAATATTTGCAAAACAAAGCCGGCAAAGTGATTGAAATCCTCTACAACTCAAAGCCCACGTTTGAAGGAGCAAAAACGTATCTGGTAAAAACACTGCGTTCAGAATATCAGCTCCGTTACAACGAGTGGGTACAAAACAATGCGCAGTACGTGGAGCAAAAAAGTAAAGGCCAGATTGGCTACGTCCATCTGCCCGACATGATGGAGGGGGGATTGATCCAGTTTGCTAAATATTTTTATCCGCAATACTACAAAAAAGCCATCATTATTGATGCGCGGTACAATGGCGGCGGATTTACCAGTAAAATGATTCACGATCGCCTGGAACGTACGATTAACAGCTACGTTCAGCCCCGCGAAGGCAAACCGACCCCTGTTCCGGAAAGAACGTTTGGCGGACACATGGCCCTGATTATTAACCGCGATACCGGATCGGATGGAGAACTGTTTTCCGAAGCCTGGCAGTACCGTTACAAAGATCGGCCGGTTATCGGGCAGCGTACATGGGGCGGCGCTGTAGGCATTGAGCCCCACCAGCATCTGGTGGATGGCGGGACGGTTACACCACCTCAATTTGGAGAGTACAACGCCAGAGGACAGTGGATCATCGAAGGCCACGGGGTTGATCCGGATATTACGGTGGTTAACTGGCCAAAAGATGTGCTGGCTGGTAGGGATGCTCAATTAGAGCGCACCATTGACGTGTTGTTAAAGATGATCAAAGAACATCCCCGTCCCCCATTTCCCAAACCGTCCTATCCTGATAAAAGCAAGCCGGCTTTGAGATAAGGTTTACAGGACATTTGAGAAACCACTGAGCAGGGGACTTCTGAATTCGAGGTCCCCTGTTTTTAATGTTCATCTCTTCTCTGCTTGCGCCGGGGCATTGAGGTGTACACGATTCATTTCATTGGAAACGAAGGGACATATTACCCGCCAACACACAGCCGAAGCCACCCAGACCCTTTAATCTTTAATTTTTTTTAAAATGTTCAATCATTTTCAATAGAGTACCATCCTGCAAATAGCGGTACAGATTTTTACCGGGGCACAATGTTTCTGCGTAATCTTTGTGTGCTTTTATCTTGTCCAGAGGCACCTGATATTTAAGACTTAATTTGGCACAGAGCCAGGCCAGAGCTTTGAGCTGCTTTTCATTTGGTTCCTGAACTTCGTAATTGCCAAGCACACACACCAGGACGTGTCCCCGGGGATCATACGTAGTATTAGTGTCTCCTGGATAGGCAATGTCTCTACCTTGGTAGATATTGCCGTCCAGATCAATGAGATAATGATAGGGGATGTCCATCCAGCCTTTCTTCTCACGGCTCCAGTTCTGCAAATGTTTTAGGTAGGCTATCGCGTCCTGATCACTTGTAAATACTACGCCGCCGTGGTGAATGGTAATGCGCTCAATCGTATGCTCTGGAAGCGTAAAAGTTGGGCTGGTTCCTCCCCACTCTTCGACAGAAATAATTTTGAATGAGGACTGACAACCTAAAAGAAGAGTAAAAGATAAAAACAGCAAGAAATAAAAAGAGATACTTTTGTAGTTTTTCATCATTAAAACTCCAACTAAATTTGTTTTACAGAGAATAAAAAAATATTGCAATAAAAACAAGAATGACACATATTAAGTAATCATGGGATTAAGAGTTTTTTGAATCATTCAGCTTAAAGAATAAGAATAAAATTGTGGAGGTTTTATGTCAATAGTCCATCCTGCAGGCCAGGCGCCCGATTTAAGCTATCTTAACATTAAAAACGTAAACAACATTTACTGGAACCTGGTTACTCCAGCGCTGTACGAGCAGATTATTCGCCGCCGCGAAGGATTGTTAAGTCATCTGGGACCGGTGGTCGTACGAACCGGCGCTTTTACCGGTCGTTCTCCAAACGATAAGTTCATTGTAAAGGAACCGACCACCGAACACGAAATCTGGTGGGGTGATGTTAACAGGCCGTTCAGCGAAGAAAAATTTAATCTTATCTGGCATCGGATTCAGGCTTATTTACAGGGGAATGACATTTTTATTCAGGATTGTTACGTGGGCGCGGACCCTAAATATCGGGTTCCCATTCGCGTTATTACGGAATACGCCTGGCATTCCCTGTTTGCCCGTAACATGTTTATTCGCATCACCGATGAACAGGGATTAAAAAATTTTAAACCTGAATACACCATTATCGATCTGCCCAAATTTCATGCCGTGCCTGAACTGGACGGCACCAATTCTGAGGCCTTTATTCTGGTAAATTTTAAAGAAAAACTGATCTTAATTGGCGGCACCAGTTACGCTGGTGAGATTAAAAAGTCGGCCTTTACAGTTATGAACTTTCTATTGCCCAAAAAAAATGTCCTTTCCATGCATTGCAGTGCCAATGTGGGTAAAGAGGGTGATGTGGTGCTCTTCTTTGGTCTTTCGGGTACAGGCAAGACCACACTCTCTACCGACCCTGAACGGGCTTTAATTGGTGACGACGAACATGGTTGGGGGGATGACGGGGTTTTTAATTTCGAGGGCGGTTGTTACGCTAAGGTGATTCGTCTCTCCAAAGAAGCCGAGCCGCAAATTTGGGCGACAACGCGTAAATTCGGTACCATTCTGGAAAATGTGGCCATCGATTCCTTCTGGCGCCGCCCGGATCTGAATGATGACACCTTCACCGAAAACACACGCGCTTCGTATCCCATCACTCATCTGGACAATATCGTAAAGGAAGGAAAGGCCGGGCATCCGAAAAACATTGTGTTTCTGACGGCCGATGCTTTTGGCGTTTTACCCCCCATCTCTCGTCTGACGCCGGAACAGGCCATGTTTCATTTTCTGTCTGGTTATACGGCTAAAGTAGCCGGCACGGAACGGGGCGTTACCGAACCTCAGGCCACCTTCAGCACCTGTTTTGGTGCGCCGTTCATGCCACAGCATCCTTCAGTCTATGCCAGCCTGTTGGGAGAGAAAATCGAAAAACACCAGGTCAAATGCTGGCTGGTGAATACGGGATGGACCGGAGGACCCTATGGGGTTGGACACCGCATGGAAATCAAATACACCAGAGCCATGCTCAATGCTGCCCTTAAAGGAGAACTGGACAAGGTAAAATATGTTAAAGATCCAATTTTTAAAATTGAAGTTCCAACGGAGTGTCCAGGCGTTCCATCAGAAGTTTTGATTCCTAAGAACACCTGGAAAGATAAAGCAGCCTATGAAGAAAAGGCCAGAGAACTGGCGCGTCGTTTTGCCCAGAACTTTGAACAATACAAGGCCTATGTAGCGGAAGAGGTGCTCAAATCAGGACCGGAAGCATAAGTAAATAAAAACCGGCAGCCAAGCCGCAACCAAAATTAACCGTAGAGAGCACAAAGATTTCGAAAAAAAAATTAAATTTATTGACATATAAGGCGAAAACTTAACAAAGCTGAACAATTTGCTCCCCCTTCCCTTTATTAAAAAAAGGGAAGGGGGCCGGGGGGTTAGGATCTTCAGTACAAAAATTTTCGCACGCTAATGCATTACATCTTTTGAAGGAAGTATTCTAATCCACTGGAATTTTCATTCATGCCCGGGGTTTCTCTGGGCATTGTTTTTATTGATTATCGTAGGTTTCTACGCGATCTTCCCTAACCGCCAGTTCGATGCCTGCCTTTTTGCACAATTGGCGTGTTTCCTGCCCGGCATGGTAACGGCGTTTGGCCACTACCTTTTTAATTCCCACACTGATGATCAGCATGGCGCAAACCCGGCATGGTTCCATGGTGCAATACAGAGTAGTACCCTC
>NZ_JBSMDE010000022.1:0-5133 GCF_056497305.1 Caldithrix sp.
ATTATGTCTCTTTCCGATCATTCCATTAATATTGTAGAATAAAATACAAAACAAATTTAATTGTTGAATATTCTCCAGTTTTGGGGTGCGAATCTTTTTGCCCATATTTGATTAATTCTTTTATTAATAACAAGTTAGTTGATCTAATTAAATTGTGGCATGGCAATTGCTATTACTATAGTGAACTTGAATTAAAAAAGGAGAATGATCATGATGTATGGAATGGGTTTCGGATACATTTTTGGAATTATTATTTTACTCATCTTTGGCTGGGGCCTTTTTAACCTGACCAATATCAATCGCGAGAAAAGCGCTCCGTTCATATCTGCTGGGAAAACCGACAGTGATGCTGAAGCGCTGCAAATTTTAAAGCAGAGATATGCACGCGGTGAAATTTCTAAAGAACAGTATGAGGCCATAAGACAGGATATTACTAAATTGTAATAAGATAGAAAAAATGACAATACACTCAAAACATAACAACCAACTTAAAGGAGATTTAAGATGAAGAAGTTAAATTTCGTAACATTAGTCGTCAGCGGTCTGTTTTTCATTGCTGCAGCGTTCATGAATCCGGCTCAGGCTCAACACATGGGCCAGGACAATTCAGGCCAACAACACCAGCACATGAATATGCAGAATACCATGCATAAAGGCATGGAACACATGAATCAGCAGAATATGATGATGAATATGGATCAGATGATGCAGCACATGCAACAGATGCATCAGCAAATGCAGAAAATGATGCATGGTGTTCAACAATCCCAGGACAAACAAATGCAGAATATGATGCAGGGCAAAGGCCAGAAGCAAGGAAATATGATGATGGGCCAGGGCATGATGCACCAGGGACAGAATCAGAACATGATGATGCAAAACATGGGCATGGACATGAGAAATATGACCGAAAGTATGGAAAAGATGATGAAAACCATGCAATCCATGATGAGCGATAAAAAATGGATGAATGATCCTGAAATGCAGAAACACATGGAAGAAATGAAGAAGAACATGAATGAAATGATGCAATCCATGAAGGGCATGATGAAAAATTACGAAACATTGCAAAAAGGCACTAAAACGCCGGACGAAACCAAATGAAACTGTTTTCTAAAAACATGGCCGGGGAGCTTGCATGGCGCCCCGGTTTTAAATCAATTTTGGTAACTCTGCTCTTTATTGCAACAAGTTTTGCTCAGCAATATTGGGCCGTCAATGCCTCAATGACATTTAATACCGGACAATACATTTACCAACAACGCACAGATAACTATTATTTAACAACCGGTCTTCGTTACAACGACAATAATTGGTCCGTTTCTGTATCTGTACCTTTTATTTTGCAAAACAGTGGCGTGTATGAAACGACGCCATCCAATCAACAACAAAATATGAGACGGGACCAATCACAAACTGCACAGAATTTTTCTACAGGTATGGGAGATGTGTACCTCTATGCCGAATACCATATAGGAGCGTTTTCAGATCCATGGCCATCTTTGTCATTGAGCGCCCAATCTAAAATCCCAACCGCCAATCATTTGACGCTTTTTAGTACGGGGGCTTTTGATTATGGTTTTGGACTGATTGCACGTAAATGGTTCGGAACGTACAGCGGATTTGCTGAAATTAGCTATTTGAGGATCGGCGATCCTCAGGAGATAACGTATCTGGATCCTGTGGGCTACGGATTGGGCCTTAGCAAATTTTTTACCGGCGCTCCATATTCAATCTCTGTCTATTTTAAAGGCTACACAGAAATTATTCCCGATCTGGAGCCTCCCAGGCAATTAGCCCTCGGTTTTTTCTCGTTTTTTTCCGGGAAAACAATTTTTTCTTTTTACCTGATAAAAGGTGTGAGTGAAAGTAGTCCCGATTTAGCCTTGAGTAGCGGAATCGACTGGAAATTTTAATTTAATGGAGGAGGCATAAGATGACCTTTATTCCCGAATGGATGCTCAATGTGCATCCGTTGATCGTTCATTTTCCTATTGCACTCTTGATCATTGCCGTACTAACCGACTTGGTAGGATTGATTTTAAATCGCCACCAATGGCTTAAGCCGGCAGCCTTATGGTTGTATGTACTGGGAGCGCTGGGTACAGTTGGTGCGTATTTGTCCGGCAAACAGGCAGCGGATGTGGTTAACATTCCCCCTTCAGCCTTTTCGGTTGTTAGCCTACATGCGGATCTGGCATTTTACACCATGATCTTTTTCGGCGCTTATGCGCTTATTCGCCTCTTTTTTGCATTTAAAAAATGGGACCAGATCAAATCGCTGGCAATTCTATTGTTTTTAATCGCTTCCGGTGGTCTGATTTTGGTGCAGCAGACCGCAGAACGCGGCGGTGAACTGGTCTTCCGTTATGGCCTGGGAGGTAAGGCACAAAACACACAAGCCCATGAAACTTTAGAGAATAACAATTCACTTAACGCGCTTTCCATTGACCAGAACGGCTCGTGGACCTGGATGGTGGGAAAGGAAGCAGCGCTCTCTTTTCGCCAGAACTTTAAACTTTCGCAGGGCAACTGGCAAAACGTTGTTTTACAAGTTGTAAATACGTCCGATAACAAACCTGCATTAAATATTTATTCTGACCAGAGAAAGCCCTTTGCCTTCACCTTTGGCGTTAAACTGGAAAATGTTCAGCTATCTGCCAGAGTAAATTTAACTCAATTTGAAGGTCGTTTTTTATTGATTCATCATGTTTCCGGCCCGGACACCTACGATTTTCTGGCGGTTGAGAAAGACAGAGTATTTTTAGGACGCAAGGACCATGGAAGGGTAAAAACTTTTAAGGCCAAAGATATTCAACAAAATGGCTGGCTTAATCTTAAGGTTGTAAGCAGCAAAGGACACTACCGGGGTTATGTGAATGATATCCTGGTCGTTCATGGACACGGTTCGGATTTGGCAGCCGGACAAACAGGTTTTGCCTTTTCTGGGAAAGGTGCGATTCAAATTCAAAAGATCGAAACTCTTTCCCTTGATACAGAAAAAACAGAGCAGATGCATTCCAATAATGAACATGGGCATTAATATTTTTAAATTTCTAATCTATTGTAAATTCAAACTATCATAGGAGAACAAAAATGAGTTATTATTATTCCAAAACCCTGGACGGCGCTTTCGATGAAATTATCGAAAGGGTAACTGCCGAACTGCAAAAAGAAGGCTTTGGCGTGTTGTCGGATATTGACATCCAGGCAGCCCTGAAGAATAAATTGGGCGTAGATTTCCGTCAGTACCGGATTTTGGGCGCCTGCAATCCTCCCTATGCTTATAAAGCTTTGCAAGCTGAGGATAAAATCGGTACCATGTTGCCCTGTAATGTAGTGGTGCAGGAAACAGTAGATGGTAAAGTTGAGGTCGCTGCGGTTAATCCGGTAGAATCCATGAAGGCGGTAGAAAACGACGCCTTATTGAAAGTTGCCACTGAAATTGCGGGGAAATTGCAAAAAGTGATTCGCGCTCTGTAAATGGTTTATTGAACTCACCGGATTAATTTCCTGCGAAATAGCTGGAAAGCATAAGCCTTTTGACTAAAAACGATCGGGGCGAACCAAGCTGCCTGATGGGGCTCCTAATTTAACGATTTTAGGGCTCCATCAAGCTTAATTTTAATAATTGAGCTAATTGTGGAATTTATGTCTTTTAAAATAAATAAAAATGGATTCATCGGGAACATTGTACCATAGTCCAGGTTGTTTGATTTAATAAATGCGTTTCATCGAAGCGCTTAAACCAAATTTTGCAAAGGAGATGGTTTGAAAAAATTCCTAACCATTTTAGCCACTTTAATTTTTTTGTTCCTGTTTCGTCCTTTGTTGGCCCATGAACCTTTGTTTGGCCTTGGCCCACATACCCTTTACCAATATGGTTTTGCCCTGGAGACAGAACTTGAAATGAATACAGAAGGCTGGATTCATAAATTTGAAGCGCTTTATGGAATAACCCCTGACTGGGCTGTAACTCTATCCTCACCGTACGATTTAAGCCAGAGTAAAGTCGGCTTTGGGAACGTTGGTGTTCGGACAAAATTTCGTTTCTTTCGAAAAGATCTGGTGGGAGCCAGCAAACAGGCTGCGCTCCATGCCGGTGTCTTTTTGCCTTCTGGAAAGGCATTAAACGCCACAGATTTTTTTCTGGGGCTTTCCTATGGCTATGAATCACGCAGGCACTATTTTTTCAGCGGTTTAAGGTATCGATTGAATGAGTCATCAAAAGATATGAAACGTTTTGATGAGATTTTTTTCAATTTAGCCTATGGAATCCGGCCCTGGCTTTTAGAATACCTGCAACCAGATCCGGTTTTACTTGTTGAAGTTAATAGCACCTTTAACAATGACCTGAAAACAGCTGACGAATTTAATAATTATGCGATTAGCATTTCTCCTGGAATTCTTTTCAGCTATCGTAACATTATGTTGAAAATCGGTGCAAAATTTCCAGTATTACATGTGAAAGCTGGCATGAAAAACGAATACATTTTGGGGCTGGAATTCCATTTTCCACCCATTTTTTAAACTATAAAGGAGGTGTGACATGAACTTAAATAAAATAGTGTTAGTTATTTCGATCTTTTTAATAAGTTTTACAACTATGTCCTGGGCCCAGGACAATAAAGACCCAAACGCCACTCCAAAGAAAATGGTTTTGCAGGTAAATGGTCTCTCCTGTCCATTTTGTGCTTATGGCCTCGAAAAAAAATTAAAAGCGCTTGAAGGGGTTCAGAAATTGGACATCAATCTCAATTCAGGGCTCGTAGAATTATATCTCAATCAGAATGTTAGTATCGATTCCCTGATTTTAAAAGATAAGATCAGCGAAGCTGGATTTACATTAAAGAAAATATTGAAAGAGCCCAAACAGGAGCAACCGAAAAAATGAATTCTTCCATAAAAGAAAAGAACATTCACTTTTTTGCCCTCTTTACTTCTCTGGGTACTTTGCTTTGTTGCGCCTTACCGGCAACCCTGGCTGCAATAGCAGGAGGCGGGGCCGTGGCATCAATGGTTAGCGCTCTGCCCTGGCTCGTTCCATTATCGCAAAACAAAAACTTGATTTTTTTGATTTCTGGAGCGCTCATTTTTATTAGCGGACTTTTTGCTTTCAGGCCTGATCATAAA
>NZ_JBSMDE010000023.1:0-49966 GCF_056497305.1 Caldithrix sp.
GCACAGGGAAGTATTTTTAAATTAAAAATTAAAAATTACGAATTACGAATTAATTTGCGAAGGGGCAACTTATGCCCAGGCGGTGAGGAACCGTGCCGGCATGTCATTCTGAGAATCCCTTACATTGGCAGACCCTTCGAAAGAGCAATGTAACTCGTACTTCAGTCCGCGACTTTGTACGGGCGAAGCATTTATGGCGAGCTTTTGTTTTAAAACCCATCCTCCCGGCCCTGTTCCCTTTAAAAAAGGGAAGGGGGAGTTATAATCTTTACAATGTAAAGATTGATTTTTAAATGTTCATCTACTTTAATTTTTGGGAGAGCTTAGTAAGAATGCAGCACAAAAATTTTCGCATCCCGCTAAGCGGGATGATAAGTTTTGAAGGAAGTATTCTAATGCCATCCTGTTTTTGGTAACTTTTGCTCACCATTTTCGTACCTGTGGAGAAAATACGCAAATAGATTGGAGGATTTCACGATGAAAAAATGGTTCTTCTTTTTGGTTGTGTTTTACCTGCCCTGGTTAGTCAACGCACAATCCATCGATTTTCCCAGCACTCATTTTGGTCTGAGTATCGGCAATTCCAAAAATTTTACCGGACTGCGCATTAACTTTAGCGATCAACAGGTTAAAAAAATCAACGGCATTAACATCACTTTGTGGAAAGCTAAACAAAACGAGCAGGCAGTGGTGAAGGGCCTTTCATTGGGATTCATTATGCCCCAGGCCGGCGAACTGTACGGCGTGCAGGCAGGCTTGCTGGGCGTTTCTGCAGAAAAAAAGATGGTTGGTGTAAACCTGGGCTTGATTGGTAGTGGATCTGGCGGGAGCATGGTCGGTCTTAATTTTGGCGGATTAGGGCTGGGTAGCGGAACCAGTATCACAGGGCTTTCCGTAGCCGGTTTTGGCCTGGCTGCCGGGCAGGACTTACAGGGTATTGCACTGGCAGGATTTGGCCTGGGCGCCGGAAAGACATTCTCCGGCCTTGGACTGGCCGCTTTCGGGATTGGAGCAGGGGAGACGCTAAGCGGCGTTACGCTGACAGGCTTTGGCACCGGGGCCGGGAAAAATCTAATTGGTCTGCACATTGCAGGATTTGGTGTGGGCGCCGGTGAGAATGTCAAAGGCATGAACATAGCCGGCTTTGGCGTAGGCGCCGGTAAAAATATGTACGGATTTCAGGCCGCTCTCTTTGGAGTCGGCGCCGGGAAGAGCATTGAGGGCGTGAGTCTGGCCGGCATCGGATTGGGGGCCGGCGAAAAACTGCGCTGGTTGAATGTAGCTGGAATCGCCCTCGGCGCTACACAAATTGAAGGCCTCAGTATGGCCGGTCTTTTTATGGGCGGAAAACGCGTAAGCGGCCTGGCCCTGGCTTCGGCGGCGATTAAAATTCCTCAGGATGGTGCGTTCAAAGGATTGAGTGTGTCTGCTGTGAACTGGAATAAAGGAGTTCACACCGGGATTGCCCTGGGCCTGTTCAATTATGCTCAAACCTTACACGGTGTGCAGTTGGGACTTTTGAATTACGCCGGAAATAATCCTGCCTGGTTACGAGTTCTGCCACTGTTCAATTTGAACCTGTAACATCGTAATAGGTGCTTTAAAACTTTTTGGGAGTGAGGGGATTCAAGGTTTTAGTCCTTCTCCCTCATCCCCTCTCCCGAAAATCGAGAAGAGGGGGCAATTTAGCCTGCCGGTGTAAGGGCTCCTTCTTCCCGATGAATCGGGATCAGAATGAAACGTGGGCACGGCCTATCGCCTGTCAGACACAACTTGCCGCTTCACAAAATAACTTATAATTCGTAATTGAAGATGGAGCGTCACATTACAGTTGCTATTACGTTCATTGAGCCCTTTTTGTCGTTCAAAAATTGCCTACGCTGAGCGGTTTTCAATCTTGTGTCTTTCTAAAAATTGAGTTGATTTGTTTTCTGCTGCCCTTTATTTTAAGGCATGCGTATTTGGATTCTTTCGGATATTCACGTTGATTTCAAAGAAAATCAACATTGGGTCGATCAAATTTCTGCCTTGGATTACCGGGAAGATGCGCTTATTCTGGCCGGCGATGTGACGCATCATTTTAATCGTTTTCAAACGGTTTTAAAAGACCTGCGACGTAAATTTAAACACCTGTTCTTTGTGCCCGGTAACCACGATCTGTGGATTCGGGACACGGCCTTCAGCCATTCATTGCAAAAATTTGAGGCTATTCTTGAATTTTGTCGGGATGCTGATATCCAATTTGAACCTTTTTTG
Source organism: Caldithrix sp. (assembly GCF_056497305.1). Classification (NCBI taxonomy): domain Bacteria; kingdom Pseudomonadati; phylum Calditrichota; class Calditrichia; order Calditrichales; family Calditrichaceae; genus Caldithrix; species Caldithrix sp. Next base: position 2,257 of record NZ_JBSMDE010000023.1, read on the forward strand.
TTGGACAATGAAACGCAAAAAATTGGGATTATTCCCCTATTTTCATGGTACCACTCCCGCGAAGAGATAGGCACGCTCTATTTGCCCAAACCCGGCGAGGAACCTGTGAACCGTTTGTGGAGCGATTACCATTTTGTCAGGTGGCCTGACCATAACTTTAAACCTGTTGAATATTTTGTGGAATTAAATTCCTGGCTGCCGGCTATGGCTGAGGCCCAGGTCATAATCACGTTCAGCCATTTTTTGCCCCGCCAGGAGACCATGTTTTCCAAAAACTACCAGCTGGACGGAGAGCGCTTGAAAAAGTATGACCGCCATCCACAGTTCAATTTCAGTCAGGTGGCTGGTTCCACATTGATCGAACAGAAATTACGCCAGTTTGGCTCTGAAATCCACGTCTATGGGCACCAGCATATTAATCGCGACCGAATGATCGAAGGCGTTCGATATGTGTCGCATTGTCTGGGCTATCCGGAAGAACGACGACGCGGTACCGTGCGGGGTATTGAACAGGGCCTGAAGTGCATCTGGCCTGATCATGCATCATGAGTAAAATTAAAATCCTTTTTCTTTCTGATACGCACATTGGCTGGACTGGCCTTTGCATCCAAGAATTAAACGTCCGCGGCGCGGCGATGATTTCTGGAATAATTATCTGAAAGCCCTCAAAACAGCCATGAACAGGGAAGTGCACCTGGCGGCGATTTGTTGTACCGCAGCAAAGTTGCGGATTGGCTAATACACAAAGCCTTTTCGCCCATCATTGAAATAGCGAAAAAAGGGGGCCTGGTTCACGTCGTGCCCGGAAATCATAAACGTTCTTATTTTAAGCGTTTCCTGTGTTTGAACGTCATGCCCGATTGTTCGTTTGTGAGCGCCCAGGAACCTTTCTCTTTGCCAAAAGATATTTGTTCGGCTAAACATCCGATCCAGGTTTAAAACAAAATTGTATGGAACAAACTGGCAAAAAGAACAGGCCGATATCCGAATTCTATGCCTGCATCAGACCTTTGAAGGCGGAAGTGGGCCTTCACCATTTTTAGTTTGGAAAGCGGAGTGATGCCATTAATCCGCACGACATCCCGGCCGCCATTCCACTCACTCTGGCCGGACATTTGCTTCGTTACCAAATTTTGCAAACACCGACTGGCGACAAAATTGTTTTTAGCGGATCGACTTAACGCACCTCCTTTGCCGAACGTCTGGAAACAAAGGGATATTGTGTACTTACCGTCGAACAACAAGGAGACGTTCGCGTACGGTTTAAATCGCTGCCCACACGTACCATGTTTCAATTTAAATTTGAACACCTGCCTTCTCAGCCCAAACTGGTCTCCATTTTAAAGAGCTTGCCTGCCCAGGCCCATGTTAAAATCCTGTTACCACAAATCCCTGAAAACTTCCGTGTTGCTGCAATGAGAAAAGAAGTATCCCCTTCAATGATCATTGAGATTCAACCTCTTAACCGATTGTCAGATAGTGGGCAAAGAGGGCAGGCCAATAAAAGATCGATTTGCTGAAGGTATTACAAACAATTTCAGTTGCAAACGGGCCTAAGGAAAAATTCAAAACGCTAAAAAAAACTGTCTGATGCGGATTAAAAAAAAGGCGGAAGCCGGGTTCCGCCTTTTAGTGAATGGCTTTGCTTAAAGCATGAACAGCATTTCAGAATATTTGGGCAATGGCCATAGTTCATCGGGGATTAAGCCCTCCAGCTGGTCGGCCGGCTGTCTGGTCTTTTCGATCTGATCCACAATATGATCGGCAAAAAAGCGGGCTTGCTTTTCGATGTTTTCAATGCTCAGCCCTTCCTTCATCAATGCCTCCAGCTTTTTACATTCTTCCTGCAGGGCTGAAAGGGCCGCATTCACCCGGGACAGACTTTCGATAATAGGTTCCAGGTTTAAGCCATTGGTAACACTGGCTACGGCGTGGGCTTCCCTAAGCGCGGTAGCCAATTGGGTCTGATATGTAAGGGCAGCCGGAATCACCTGTGTACGAATCAAATCGCAGAGCGTATCGGCTTCAATATCCAGGGTTTTGACGTATTGTTCCAGTTTGATGTGGTAACGCGCCTCGAGTTCTTCGCGGGAAAAGACCTTTTGCCTTTCCAACATGGCCACATTTTTGGGATCAATAAAAGCTGCCAGCGCATGTGCGGTTCTACGAATGTTAGGCAGGCCGCGCTTTTCGGCCTCTTTTTGCCACTCTTTACTGTAGTTGTTGCCTTCAAAGCGGATGCGTTCTGTTTCGATGATGAACTTGCGCAGTACATTTAAAACAGCTGCCTTGAATTCGGTGCCTTTTCCCAGTTCCTTTTGAATTTCTTTAACAATAATGTCAATGGAATCGGCTACCGCAGCGCTTAAAAAAGTGTTGGGCATGGAAATGGAAGCCGAGGAACCCACAGCGCGAAATTCAAACTTGTTTCCTGTGAAAGCAAAAGGAGAGGTGCGGTTACGGTCTGTGTTGTCCCTCAAGATGGAGGGCAGTTTGCTGATGCCCAGGTCGATGATGAACTCTTCGGTGCGCTTGATCTCTTTACCGGCCTTGATGTCTTCTAAAATTTCGGTCAGACGTTTGCCCAGGAAAACCGACATGATAGCCGGGGGCGCTTCGTTGGCCCCTAAACGATGGTCGTTGCTTGCGGAGGCGATGGCAGCGCGTAGCAGATCGCCATAATCGTTAACGGCCTTCAGCACGGCGACCAAAAAGACCAGAAATTGCAGATTTTCTTCGGGTGTTTTGCCGGGATCAAGCAAATTGTGGCCCTCTGAATCAGAAAGCGACCAGTTGTTGTGTTTACCGCTGCCATTGATGCCACTGAACGGTTTTTCATGTAACAGCAGAGCCAGCCCGTGGCGTTCGGCCGTTCGTTTTAAAACCTCCATGATTAGCTGATTGCGGTCGGCGCCCACGTTGAGTTCAGCAAAGATGGGGGCAATTTCAAACTGATGAGGGGCCACTTCGTTGTGCCTGGTCTTAGCCGGAACGCCCAGGCGATACAATTCATTTTCTGTATCTTGCATGAAGGCTAAAACACGTTCTTTAATCGAACCAAAATAGTGGTCTTCCATCTGCTGGCCCTTGGGCGGTTCAGCCCCCAACAGTGTTCTTCCGGCAATGCGCAGATCGGGGCGCTGATTGTAAAAGCGTTTGTCGATCAGGAAATACTCCTGCTCTGTGCCCACGGTAGGCAGCACGCGCTGGGCCGTTTTGTTGCCAAAAAGCTTAAGAAGAGAGAGCCCGGAGCGATTAATCGCTTCCATGGAACGCAGCAGAGGCGTTTTTTTGTCCAGCGCCTCGCCATTGTAACTGATAAAAACAGAGGGAATACAGAGGATGCCGCCGCCGTTTGGTCCTTCCATAATAAAAGCCGGACTGGAAGGGTCCCACATGGTATAGCCGCGAGCCTCAAACGTAGCGCGCATGCCGCCACTGGGAAAAGAGGAAGCGTCTGGCTCGCCCTGTACCAGCTGATCGCCCTTGAAGCGCTCAATGACCTGGCCATCCGATTCGATTTCAAAAAAAGAATCGTGTTTTTCGGCTGTTAAACCGGTTTGAGGTTGAAACCAGTGCGTGAAATGCGTAACGCCTTTGCTGATAGCCCACTCTTTCATGGCATGGGCTACGCTATTGGCAATACTTAAATCCAGCTTTTCACCGGCTTTAATGGTTTTAATTAATTTTTTGTACACATCTTTTGGCAATTTTTCGCGCATCACCTGATCGTTAAACGTGTTTTCGCCAAACTGAAAGGGAGGCAACTTCTCGTACGTTTTAGATGAAGGGGTGGTCAATTCAACAGAAATTTGTTTACGAATAGTGCTCATTATGAACGCTCCTTGTAATTGGTTTAACCATTTAATAGTTTGGATTTATTTTTGCATAAATCATGCCAGGAATCAACAGGAGAGCAAAATTGTTAGTAACTATTTAAATAATAACAGATTACGGCGATATGGGGAGGAGCGTGCGTAGACAGGGCGAAGGAAAAAAACTTCAAAAATGTAGTAAAAAATTTGTAATCTTACAAAAATGTAATTAAAATGGGATTGAGGTCGATAAAACGGTTGGGAATTAAGGGAAATAAATCGCTTTTTGTTGGGTAGGAGTTCAAAACCCAAACAAGACCCTTTTGACCGAAAGACCGTAAAAAACAAAGTCGGTTTTAAGCGCCTCTTTTGCCTGTCTGTTGCAAAAGGTCGGCGATCAAAAAATACAAGAATGTAGTTAGAAATGCAAAATAATACAAAAATGTAGGAAAAAATATGAGTCAGAACCATCTCAAAAAACAGCACGATACCCTGCTCCGTAAATTGTCCGTGCTTGAGGAGATCAATCAAACGGTCAGCCGGTCACTGAATTTAACCGATTCAATGAACGCGACTTTGAATATTCTGTTCAAACGCTCAAGAATCAAAGCCGGAGCCGTTTTGTTGGTGGATGACAGCGCTCCTGTGCTACGGATGGAGGCGCACATCGGTTACGACGTCAATCCAGAGCGTGTGGTTTATCAGTTTGGTGAAGGGTTAACGGGCAAGGTGGCCGATACCAAATCGCCCATTGTCGTTCCCCGGGTGAGTAAAGAGCCTCTGTTTTTAAATCGTTTAAAGGGATGGCAACCCAAAAAGGATCGGGAGCTGAGTTACCTGGGAGTGCCCATCATTAGTGATTATCAACTTTTGGGTGTGTTGAATGTTTTAATCAGCTACAGCGCTTCGCGGGATCTAAACACCACGCTCAAATTCTACAAATTGGTAGCCTCGGCTCTGGTGCAACCGATTCGCCTGTCCAAAATTTTACAAAATGAGCGCAAGGATTTACTCAATGAAAAGGTGCGGCTTGATACTCAGCTACGAAATGAATTCAATTTAAGTAACATTATTGGCAACAGTCACGGCATGCAAGAAGTTTTCGAAAAGGTATCGCAGGTGGCCCGCGCCGACACAACCGTGTTGATAAGAGGGGAGAGCGGCACGGGAAAAGAGTTGATAGCCCGAGCCATTCATTACAATTCCCTGCGTTCTCACAAACCTTTTGTTCGCGTAAATTGTGGGGCCATTCCGGAGACTTTGATCGAATCGGAATTTTTTGGCCATGAAAAAGGGGCATTTACCGGCGCTGTGGCTCGTAAAAAGGGAAAGTTTGAAATTGCCAATGGCGGAACTATTTTTCTCGATGAAATCGGCGAACTGAGTCCCATGACCCAGGTCAAGTTACTGCGTGTGCTACAGGAACAGGAATTTGAACGCGTAGGGGGCAATGAAACCCTCAAAGTCGATGTACGCATCATTGCGGCCACCAATGCTAATCTGGAAAAGAAGATGGAAACGGGGGCCTTCCGTGAAGACCTCTACTATCGTCTGAATGTGTTCACCATTTTTTTGCCCCCATTACGGGAGAGGAAGACTGATATCTTATTACTGGCCGATCATTTCTTGCTGAAGTACAACCGCAAGCACGGCAAGGCCATCCGCAGAATTTCCACACCAGCCATCGACATGTTGATGCGCTACCATTGGCCGGGTAATGTGCGGGAGCTGGAAAACTGCATTGAACGAGCCGTACTGGTATGTGAAGATCAGGTTATTCATGGCTACCACCTGCCGCCTACATTGCAGACTGCGGAGAGCAGCAATACGCTGCCACGACTCTCTTTGAAAGCGGCTGTAGAAAATTATGAAAAAGAATTGATCGTCGATGCCTTAAAGGCCAGCCGGGGTATTGTGGCCAAAGCGGCCCGCCTGCTGGATAGCACCGAACGCATCCTGAATTATAAGATCAAAAAATATGGGGTGGATACCAAACGGTTTAGGGGATGAGCCGGAGTTAACTACTGTAAAACCATTTCCGTCGTTATGGAGTTGAAAGTAAACGGATGATTTCGTTGCAGGCTACCAGGGGAGTGAAAGCTTGCCTTTCATATTTGCTGATTAAATCACCAGGTAGAATTTAATGCTCTTTAACCGTTTGCGCATGGCTTTGACCGAGTAAAAGAGAGTAAGAAAACGGCTACTGCGTATCCTGATTTTAAGGCCAGGTTTTCTGTTCTGTAACACCATTTAAATTTTGTACAGCCCGTCCGCTTTTATTAAATTTCGACATTGATAAGGAAAAGGATGAAAAGTCATGGATCTAAAATCATATATTAAAAAGAAAGAAATACAAAAATCAAAAAAGCGATACCTGCAGTTTAGTGAAAGCGAGCTGCAACAGTTGCGCCCTGATGAGATCGAAAGCATAATCGAACACTTTAGAGGGAATACGCTGGTCAAATTACCCCAGAGCGAAATCGCTTTTTTTGAATGGCTTAAGGAAAAAGATCGCCAGGTTTGGGACGATTTGTGGCAGGAAGAGGACGATGAAACTTACCTGGTCAGTATCGATTTTCTGCGGGAATTCATTCGTGAGACCCCTTCGTTTCCCATTTGTGATCTGGTGGATCAACCGAATTATTGGTTTTCCGTGCGCCACATAAAGCCAAAAGGCATGGAGTACCTGCAAAATGAACTAATGTTAAAAGTCGAGCTTGACGAACAGCTTACGCTTGAAGAACGCTTTCTGTTGGAGATTAGCGTAGCCTCCACAGACATCTGGCATTTTTGCCATCGCCATCAGATTGACATCCAAACGATGAAAGCGGCCATTGCTGAAATGGTTTATAAAGGCTGGCTGGTGCATTTGACAAATCGCGAAGACCTGGTAAAATACCTCGATTTTTAGAATACTTCCATCAGAAAATCTATCCCGCACGGCGGGATGCGAAAATTTTTGTGCTATGTGAGAAAATAAAATTGTTTAATTGTTGAATGGCCTGTCCCCGAAGATCGGGATTTCCGCTTTGCTTCAACCGGCTGGATGGCCGTCCAGACGGGCCTGTCCGGTGGCCAGACCTGTCAGGCTGCGCCTTGCCAGACTGGCGGGCCTGTCAGGCTGGTGCTGCCAGACTGGCCTGTCCTCGGGAATCGGAGTTTTCGCTTGCATGAGAACAACATTTGTGTAGGTGCTAAGGCAAGTCTTGAGCTGAAGCTCGAGTTACGTTGCGCTTGCGAATTGTCTGCAAGTGAAAGGGATTCTCAGAATAACATACCGACACGGACCTTCGCCGCCTGGTTACAACTTCCTCCTCCACAAAATAATTCGTCATTTTTAATTCGTTATTGAAAATAGAGCGCCATACTACAGTTACGCATTGCTTCCATTGTACTTTCTTTGTGGTCCAAAAATGGCCTCCGCTGAGCTGTCTTACAATCTCTGTTTTGTTTATTGCTTTTCTTTTATTAAATTAGCTCTGAAATTGCGCTTCGGATTCAGATGTAAGGGAAAGCTATTAATGAGTGAAATCGATTTGTACATTTCTGTTCTTCTCAAATTTTTAACAGCCTCCTTATTGTTGGAACGCATCATAGAATTCCTGGATAAAGGGCTCACTTTTGTCGGGATTTCCCTGGGCAAAAGGAATCAATTATTACGCCTGGCGGATATTCCTTTAGAGGAGTCAGAACAGACTAACCGCACTTTAAAGAAAGTCTTGATTGTGCAAACGGTGGGCATCATCATCGGCACAGCCATCTGTTATTTTTCCAATCTTGGTCTTTTAAAAGAGCTAAAACTCATAGCCACAAACCAGGTACAACCCTGGGATATCATTCTTTCCGGCATTTTCATCTCGGGCGGCAGTGAGCCCATTCATCAGTTAATTAATTTTCTTAAAGGCCATAAAAACCAGCTTGAACTGGAAAACAGCATCAAACTGAAACAGATTAAGAAACAAAGCTCAATTTCGGATCAACGTCCCGGCCACAAAATAGGCATTGTTTACGAAGGCGGTTTGTATCCGGACCAGCCTGGACACGGATTGCGTAAATCTAATCCAGGCTATGTGGTCATTCACCATTCAGGAACCACGATTCAGGCTTCATTTGAAGACGTGGTCAAAAAGGAAAAACAGGAACGCCGCAATGTGCGTGGCACCTATCGGCTTGATCCTTCTTTTCACGCTGTCATTACCTACGATGGCGTAATTCACAATTATTGCCGCTGGGATTCCATTGGCTGGCATGTGGCGAAAGGCCCCAGAGTGAGCAATGCCAATTCTCTGGGACTCTGTTTCGTGGGCAATTTCCACAATCGGGTGAGAGGCAAGAACAAACCATCAGAAGAACAGATCGAAGCTGGGGCCAGGCTGCTGGCCTTGTGGCGCATACTTTACAATATTGAAGAAAAGAATGTCATTCGACATAGTGAAGTGCGCCGGGGCAGAATTGTTTGTCCCGGAGAAAATTTTCCTATGGAACGCCTTGTAGCCAAGTCCACGCAATTGATCAAAACATGGCAACAGGACGAAGATATTTTAAAAGATATTCAACGATTTAAAAAACAACGGTATATCTATGTTTAACTCTGTTCCCAAAATAACGCTGTTTGTGTTTTTTACCGGCATATCCTTTGTGCTGGCTCAGGACGGCCAGAACTCAGCGCCTTTTTACACCTTAGACCTGATTCAGGTCTATTTTTTGCTGCTTCTGTTTGCCACCATATTGAACCGCATTCTAGAGTATTTTAAACTCTTATTAATCTTTTTAAACCAGAAGTGGCAATTTTTTACAGGCCTCTTTAACACTTTGTACAGAATGGCGGCCCGAAAACTGGATAATCTGGGCCTTGATTTTGATGATCAGCGACTAATGCAAAACATCCAGCGCTACACCATTTCTTTTATGATGCAATTGTTGGGCTTTGGGCTGGGCATTGGGCTGGCTTTTTTTCTCAGCCTCAATGTCCTCAAAAGCATGAATGTTCTACCGAAAAATCCCTTGCTGGGCGTGCTGTTAAGTGGGCTGCTCATCGGGGCAGGGGTTGAACCGGTGCATTCTTTCTTTCGCATTGTCCAGGAAAAACGTAAGCTGAAAAAACTTTTTGCTCAGCTACAAAAATAAATTGATCGGGAACACAAATTATTTTTATGCATTCCTTAAAATTGACCGAAAATTCAGGAAATAAACAGGCCAGAGCGTGATCATGGATGACAATAGAACAATACAGAATTTAAAAATACTGAGCATTTTAACGGTGCTTTTTATTGTTTACAATACTCTAATCCCTTTCAAACCCTACCTTGAGTGGTGGAAGATTGTCCGTAATTTAAGCCGTGTAGAATTAATACCTTTCATCGCCAAAGGTAAGCTCAATCCTTTAACCGATCTGGTAGGCAATGTGATCTTGTTTGTGCCTTTTGGATTTTTTGTGGCGCTGTACTTTATTCACCTTAAGCGCACCGTGCATGTTTATTTTGTAGTTGTTCTGGGTTTTTTACTCAGTTTAAGCATTGAAATTTTGCAGATCGGGTTTCGTTACCGTACGCCATCGGTTACCGATTTAATAACCAATACCAGCGGAACCTTTTTGGGTGTGCTGTTTGCCAGGGTTTATTTCAGGCGCCTGGAAGACCGCTTTAAACAGATTTTGCACCACATCTTACAAAATGAACCGATAACGCTCATCCTGCTTTTGATTTTATTGGTGCAGTTTTTTGCCTCCATGTTACCCTTCAATGTGACCATTACAGTTTCTGATCTTAAGAAGGCCATTGCTTACACCAATATTCAACCGTTTGGTTTCAAACCATTAGGGCAGCTTGTAGGGGCGCATGTGAAGCACCTGGAACGGTTTTCCTTTTCGGAAATTGATTTTGTGGGCAACATGCTTTTTTATGTCATTTACGGTTACCTGGTGATGTACGCCTATTATCAATACTGGAAAAAACAATGGTTCGGCAGGGGATTGGTCCTTGCTTTGTTGCTGATCTATTTTCCTCTTCTGGAGATGACGCAATTTTTTATTAAGTCGCGTTTTAGCGATGTGAATGACATCCTCAGCGGTTACCTGGGGGCCTGGAGCGGAGCCCTTCTCTTTTTACTAACCAAGCGTAATAGTTGGTTTAACAATGGCAAGCAGATTGTACTTGACCACTTTAGGCTACCAATCGTGTTTTATCTAATCTACATCTTTTACAAAGGATTAAGCCCTTTTAATTTCAGTTTGCATCCCGATGTGATCGGTCTTAACTGGAAAATCCGTTATCTGGTGCCATTTTACGCCTACTACAAGGTTACTTCACTTTGGAATATTTACGATTTACTGGAATCGTTTTTCTGGCTTATGCCTTTGGGTTTCATAATCGCTTACCAATTCAATGCCCGGGGCAGATTGTTTCTGGCTGGTAGAGTGGCCCTCGGAGTAGGCCTGATCATCTCTTCCATCATCGAAATCAGTCAGTTGTTTTTGCCCACGCGGACAGGCGACATTACGGATGTCATTTTTATGACTTTTGGCGCTATCTTAGGCGTCTATTTATTTCGTTATTACCATGATAACTACATGCTGGACTACCAACCATCCGAGTTTGTAAAATCGTTACAACAGGGTAATTGACTTTCCGTGTGTCGTTGCATTAGCCGCAAAAAACAATCCATTTTACTCACCGTAACATGAGGCGCCATTCCCTCTTCAATGGGGCTTTGCAGAATTAAAAGAATGTTAAGTATTGTATTTTTCTGTGAATATGTTTATTTTAGCCAGAACGCAATTAAAACATCAGGGTTTACGAATATGAAAATCATTTTAACTTTTTTCTGGATTTTAATAGGCGCTGCTTTACTGTGGTTCTTTGCGGAAAATCTGGATCAAAACGTGACCATTGATGTTTTTGGCCGCACTTTTGAACATATCAATCTGGTTACGGTCATTTTCATCTCAACCATGTTGGGACTGTTGCTAGGAGCCATTTTAATGACCTGGCAGGTCATCAAGACCAAAGCCGGCGCTTCTGCCTTAAAAAAAGAGGTCAAAAAATTGTCCCAGAAGGTTGAAGATTTGCAAAATACCGTTAGAGAAAAAGAGCTGGAAATTGAACGATCTAAAAAAGATTTAAATCAAGAGGATCCCAACAGCGGTTTGCAGATATGATTACATTGGTAGGCAAAAAACAATTTCAATGGTGCTGCGTTGTCATTTTACTTTTATTCAGTTCAAATGGTTTACTGGCTCAGGTCAATTGGACCAATCTTTATGTTAATTACCGACATGGACAATATGAACAAATACGTACGGCTTTAACAAAGGTCAGTGATCAGCAAAAACAGCAGCTTGAGTTTCTCTTTTTTAGTTCGCTATTCGAAAAAGACGGCGCCAGAGCCATTCAAAATTACCGGTTAATTTTCAGGAGAGCTGACGGCTGGTTAAAAAAAGCTGCTGCCAAAAAGTGCTATGAATATTATTTTGCCCGCGGCCTGTATCAACAGGCCGAATCGTACGCCCGGTTTTTAGAGACCATTTCTGAAGCAGGCCAGAGCTCAATGGAGGAACCCCAGGAAACGATTTACTGGATACAGTTGGGCGCCTTTAGCAGCGGAAGCAATGCCAGAAAGCGGCAGGAGACCCTCGAAAAAAATGGCATAAAAAGTATTATTAAGATACGCAAAATTAATAATCGAGATTATTATTGTGTTTGGGTAAAGGGTCGATCCACCCTGGCCGATACTGAACAAATAGCCAGACAGATAAAAAATCAATTAAAATTTAATTACCGTATTATTAAAGAATAGGGAGGAGTATGGACATTAAAGAATTGAAAACAATCCCTCTGTTTTCTGAGTTGAGTGATGAAGCGTTGAATGATATCGCACGCATGATGGTCAAGCAGACCTACAAAAAAGATAATATGGTTTTAATTGAAGAAGAAGTTGGCTCAACTATGTTCATCATTCTGAGCGGACGCGTAAAAATTTCGCGCATTAGCGATGAGGGACGGGAAGTGATTTTGTCCATTTTGGTGGACGGAGACTTTTTTGGCGAAATGTCCATCCTTGATGGCCAGACGCGTAGCGCGAATGCAGTTACCTTAGAAGATAGCGAATTATTATTGATTCATCGCGAAAATTTTTTAAGAATATTACACGATTATCCCCAGGTAGCCATAAATTTATTAAAAGAATTAGCCCACCGCCTGCGACGGAGCGATGAGCAGATCAAGAGTTTGTCCTTACAAAATGCCATGGGCAAGGTGGCCTCTACGCTTTTGCGCATTGCCGATGATTCTGGAATTATCAAACAGGGGCAGGTGGAAATTCCCCAATTGCCTCCCCAGCAAGACCTGGCCAACATGGCCGGCACCAGTCGAGAAACAATCTCCCGTGTCATCAAATCTCTGGGCCAATTAGGCTATGTCAAAAAAGAGGGCAGCAAATTAATCATTCTGGATTATGATAAATTTCGGGAAGATTTTTCATAAAAGATGAAAAATCAATCCAGCAGCATTGCGATTGCTTCCAAAAGTTCTGAACGTTTTCAGACTTTTAAAAACATTCTGAAAGAAATCTGTCCCCGAATTTTACCTCTGAATATTGATCAGCGTTTAGAGATCGGTTTCTTTCACGAGTCGTTTGATTTAATCCTTATTGATTTTGCAGCTGATCCGCTGGCCAGTGTTCATGATATTGAACATTTGATTGAGCACCGTAGTCTTAAAGGAAAAACATTTCTTTACATCATTAATTCCAGTCAAGAAGCCTTAAAACATCAGATTTATCGTTTTGAAAATGCTCTGATTTTGATGGATCCAGTTGATCGGTTTAGTCTTCTTACTCAGGCCAGGACAGGAATCCGTCTTTCGCAGATTAATCGCCGCGTAGAGACTTACCAGGAATTGCTCGAAGGGGAGCAAAAACTAATCAGCTACACGGACGAATTGCTGGATCTGGACCAAATTCATGAACTGGATAATTTTGAGGAGGTCAAACAATATCTACAAAATACGCTCCTTAAAAAAATTGAATTAACTCTGGCTGTGGAATCGGCCTTTTTTACCTTTTATGAAGAAACAGGAAAGAGACTTTGGATCCAGGAGCGCGCAGGGGGCAACCAGCTGGAAAAAGTGGTCTATTTTTCTATTGAAAAGAGCCATGTTCACCGTTTGTTACAGCAAAATAAAGCCCTGGTTTTCCAGCGTGCAGACCTGGCCGACCCTTTCATTCAGGAACTGGAAGAGTACCTGGGGTTTAAAATCTTCAGCATTTTATTTGCACCGGTCAATATTTTCCACCGTCCATTTGGGGCCATTGTTCTGGTTAACAAGATTTACAGAGATTCCTTTTATGAAAATGACCTGGCGTTTACCATGGTAGCTGCCCAACGCATCGCTTTCAATCTGGAATCGTTCCTGAGCCATAGCGATAGTAAAGAGCATTTAAAAAATTTACCATTCAATCTGTTTACTCAGGAAGAATTAGAACAATTTGAACTCATTCAAAACATTTTAAAGGCCGTTCATTTTGGCGTTGTGGTTTTTGACCGGGAACAAAGGATCAAGTTTGTAAATCCCAGCGCGAGACAAATTTTGAATATTGATCATTCCATTAAAAAAATTCGCTACTTAAAAGATATTTTGCAGCCCAAAAATATTCGGGAAATTCTGGCATTGATTAAAGAAAATCCGCTGCCGGTTGTGCGCCAGGAGATTGAACTGGCTCAAGGCCTTCTGTCCAATGTTTACATCGGTTTGTCCATCTACCCTTACCAGAAAAAAGAGGAAAATCAGGAATACATTATGGTATTCTCAGAAATTACGCAAACAAAGCGCATTCAGGCAGAAATCATCCGCATGGATCGCATGGCTTCACTTGGGGCTTTGAGCGCCGGCATTGCGCATGAAATTCGCAATCCGCTGGCTGGTATTAAAGCCATGGCTCAGTCTCTGGAAGACGAACTTAGAGATGATCCGGGGAAATTGGAATACATCAGCCGGATTTTGCGCCAGGTAAATCGTCTGGAAAAGCTGCTTAAGGCCTTTTTCTCCTATGCTCGTCCGGCAAGGCCGGATCCGAAACAGTGCTCTGTGAAAAAAGTGCTCAACGAAGTCTTTCCACTCATTCAAACCCGTTTGAAAGAAAAGCGTATTAAAGTGGAAACCTTTTACGCAGAGGATTTGTCCGATGTATTTATTGATCCCAATCAAATCCAGCAGGTCTTTTTGAATCTTTTTTTAAATGCCATCGATGCCATGCCAGATGGGGGCGTATTGAGTATCCATGCCCAGAATGCGCTGAACACGCAACCGATTCTGGACAGAAGAAAACGGATTCCCAATCTGCTCTCGGACCGCTTCATCAAAATTACTGTTTCGGATACAGGGATTGGTATTGAGCCCGACGCTCTGGAACTGATCTTTAATCCCTTTTTTACGACCAAAACACAGGGCACGGGGCTTGGCCTTTCTATTGTGTACCAGATTATTCGTGAACATGGAGGCCATATTGAGGTGGAGAGTACCCCGGAGAAGGGGACCTCTTTCCATATTTTTTTGCCAGCTTTGTAATAGCCGGTCTTGTCGCATTCCGTGTACTAACAAAAACGCTATGTTTGGGAGTCAATGATAAACCTTTTTTTATCTGCATTACTGGCCGGCGTTTTAGTCGGATTAATCAGCTCCGTTTTAGGTCTGGGGGGAGGCATTATTCTGGTACCCACCCTGAACATTTTTTTTCATCTTTCGCAAAACGAAGCCATTGCCACCAGTCTGGCTACAATAGCCATGGTAACGCTGTTAAATTCCATTCGTTTTGCTCAGCGTAAAGAAATCGATTGGTCGCTGGTTTTGATCATTTTACTTTTTTCAGCGATCAGTTCCTCTGTGGGCGGTTTATTGGTTACCATTTTGCCCGAAAAATTTCTACTGGCTATTTTCATCCTCTTCCTGCTGTACGTGTTTGTGCAGATGTTTCTTTCGCGGCAAAAAACAGGCCGCACATCAAAATACAGATCGCGCTGGTACTGGGCTTCTATAATCGGTTCGTTTAGTGGGCTAATCTCTGGGACGACTGGCGTAGGCGGAGGAGTGATTATTACGCCCTTGCTTTACAAAAGCGGGGTTGTTCATCCTAAAAAGGCCGTCCCGGTGACCAATGCCGTTATGTTTCTTAACGCATTTTTTGCACTGATTCCGCTTGCCCTGCGTCATGGTCCCGACCATTTTCCCTGGAGCATCGGGCTGATTCATTTCGACCGCTCCATCCTTATTTTTCTCGGTGCCATCCCGGCTTCTTTACTGGGCACCAAATATCAGGCTAAAATCCCTGTGCATGTAAAAAAGGCAGCCATTGGTTTTATTCTGCTGATTATTTTAATCCGCATGTCCCTGCGTCTGTTCTGAACCTGCTCGCAATTCGATGGTAACAAATTCAGCCGGACAATTAAAGCGTAAAGGTAAGCCTGAGGTGCCAACCCCAGTGGTCGTAAAGCCGACGATGCCATTAAATCGCCAGACTCCACGGGCCATTTTACGAGGCAGTCTGCTATGTACTAAAATGGGGCCAATAAAGGGAAAACAAATTTGTCCTCCATGCGTGTGACCGCACAAAAAGAGATCGCAGCTTTGCGGTTCCATTTTTAAAAGCGCATCGTTGGCATGGGTGAGAACCAGTTTAAATCCATCCTTCGGCACATTTTTACTGGCCCTGGCAAAGTCGGCGTTTTCAAAATAGTGCTCTTCATCCAGACCGATCAACCAGATCGACTGGTTCTTTTTTCTAATTTCTACGTTTTCATTCATCAGACAGCGGATTCCCAGGGATTCAAGAGGGGAGACAATATCCAGAGGGTCATGATTACCAAGAACTGCGAACCAGCCATGCGTACCTGTCACCGCCTGCTTTAAAGGGGCCAGCGCTTCCATTGCCTTTTCGTACAGGCCTTTTAATTTAAAGCGGTAATCGCCTCCCAAAAGGACTAAGTCAAAATGGCGTTTATTTAAACGATCGATCAGTTTTTTCATGGTTTGTTGATTTCGGTCTGCATGGAGATCGGACAAAAATAGTATTTTAAACCGATCAAAGTTTGGCGGCAGATTGGGAAAGTGCAAATACAGGTAGTGGCTTCGAATATTGCGGGCATGCTGAAGTCCTCTTTTGTACAATCCCATTATTTTTAAGAAAGGAATGAACGCCGAGAACAGGTACTCGTAGCGTTCGAAGTGAAAAAGACGCTGCCAAAAACTAAAGAGAAAGGGATTCAGTTCCCACTCTTTTAATCGTCGCCGGCTATTGGTAGGCGTTTTCAATGTTTGCAGCTCCTTTGTGTTGATGTTTTTAACTTCTGGTAAAATGCCAGAAAGGCCATCGCCATTCCCTATTTTTCCAGAAGGAATCAGTAAAATTCCATGGCTCTCTTTGTAATCATTGATCGGCCAAAATTAGTAGAGGTTAAATAGAACTAAAAAAGAATGATTCAGGGCCGTTAACCTGACAGAATTTTTAAAAAATAACTTTACTTGTAATTGATGATTAAGTATCTTTTGTTTTTACGTGGCTTTTACTGTTAACAAACAAAAGGAGAAGGTATGGAAGTATCAACAAAAGGAATGGGCCTTCCCGAAAATGCCTACCGTAAACTTAAGCCTGGCGAGGTTTACAAACCAGTTGTACCGGATGAGGCGCCGCTTCCGGAGGTCACAGGATACTCCCTTTTCTGGGGCATGTTTTACGCGGTCATCTTTTCAGCGGCTGCGGCCTATCTTGGTTTAAAAATAGGGCAGGTGTTTGAGGCTGCCATCCCCATCGCCATTTTGGCTGTGGGCTATTCAGCATTAACGCGGCGTAAAAACGCCCTTTCCGAAAATGTTATTGTCCAATCGATTGGAGCCAGCTCAGGCGTCATTGTAGCCGGGGCTATCTTTACCATTCCCGGGCTTTACATCCTGGGCCTGAATGCCTCCTTCTGGCAGGTCTTTCTGTCATCGCTGTTCGGCGGTTTTTTGGGTATTTTATTTTTGATTCCTTTTCGCAAATACTTTGTGAAGGACATGCACGGCGAGTTCCCTTTTCCCGAAGCTACGGCTACAACCGAGGTCCTGGTAACCGGTGAGTCCGGCGGTGAAAAGGCTAAGATTTTATTAAAAGCTTTGATTATCGGTGGGATTTACGATTTTTTGGTCTCCGGTCTGGGACTGTGGAAAGAGGTGGTTTCTACCAGCGTGTTTGATTGGGGTAAAAAACTGATCGAGCATACGCGGCTGGAATTCAGAATGAACATTGGCGCAGCAGTGATGGGCCTGGGGTACATTGTTGGCTTAAAATATGCCCTCATCATTGCCAGCGGTTCTTTTTTGGCCTGGTGGGTCATTATGCCCATCGTCTATTATATCGGGCAATTCAATCCCCAACCCATTTTAAATGCTGCTAAACCAATTGCGCAAATGATGCCTTCAGAAATATTCAGCACCTACATCCGGCACATCGGCATTGGCGGCATTGCCACGGCCGGATTGATTGGCATCATTAAATCCTGGCGGATCATTGCCGGAGCCTTTACTCTGGCTATTAATGAGATCTTCGGTAAAGTCGACGGCCCGGAAGATGAGAATAATCTGCAACGCACGCAAACCGATATTAAGATGAAATGGGTGGTCGTGCTGATTGTGAGCACCCTGCTGGGCATTTTTGCCTTTTTCTTGCTGCTGGTGGTCAATGGAAATGTACTGTTTGCCGTTACAGGATTGTTAATCGTCACGGTCATCGCTTTCCTTTTTACTACGGTGGCCGCTCAGGCTATTGCTATTGTGGGGACCAATCCAGTCTCTGGCATGACCTTAATGACCTTAATCATCTCATCGGTCATTCTTGTTTCTATAGGCCTGCACGGTAACGACGGAATGTTAGCTGCCCTGATCATCGGCGGTGTGGTTTGTACAGCTCTGTCTATGGCCGGCGGCTTTATTACGGATTTAAAAATCGGTTACTGGTTGGGTACAACGCCACGTACTCAGGAACGCTTCAAATTTTTAGGGACCACTCTGGCGGCTGCCTCGGTGGGGGCCGTGATCTTTCTGTTGCACCAGACTTATGGATTTGGCCCGGCCACACCGCAACATCCTAATGCCCTGGAAGCGCCTCAGGCTTCAGCCATGGCAGCCGTGTTAAAACCCCTGATGACCGGGCAGCCTGCCCCATGGTTAATGTATTTGGCCGGTGTATTCATGGCCTTAATTTTAGAATTTTTAGGTATTTCACCTCTGGCCTTTGCTCTGGGCATGTACCTGCCTTTGCATTTAAACACCCCAATTCTGTTCGGCGGAATTATTGCTCATTTTGTCAGCAAGAGTTCTAAGGACGAAAAGGTGGTCCAGGCGCGGAAAGAACGCGGTACATTAATTGCCTCCGGATTCATTGCCGGCGGCGCTTTAATGGGCGTTGTAGCTGCTGCGCTGGTCTATTTGGGCCAGAGCATCACCGGAAGTTCCAGCTGGAACCTGATGGTGGGTATTGGAACACAACACTGGGCAGAATCTGCCGGAGCAGAGATTTTAGGCTTTGTCATGTTTGTAATCTTGCTGGCCTACATGTATTGGGATTCCAAGAGAGCTAAGGTAGAATAAAAAGATTCTTTGTGAAATGGGCTGATCCTGTCAGCCCATTTTTTTTTTGACTGACAAAAGGCTTTTAAGTAAGTTTTATTGATAGATTAAACTTAAGATTTTGGTTTAACATGCGATTCTGGGGAATAAGAAAACATAAAACGTTTAATCTTTCTGATCGATTGCATGAAGAGGAGAAAGAAGACAGGCGTATTAAGTTCGAACGCCTGCCACGGCGCAAAGTACGTTCCTTGTGGTGGACGATTGCCGTTTTTATTATCGTGCTCTATCTTTATTTTTATTTAAGAAGGATTATGTAATGGGAGCCGGAGAATGATTCAACTTAGTAAAATATTAAAATCAGTGCCCATTTTTCACACCCTGGGCAAGGAGAGCATTGATTTTATTATCCAGCGTTTAAAATTTAAAACTTTTGGCCCTAATGAAACGGTTTGCAAAATTGGCGATCCCGGCGATGAGATGTACATCATTATTAATGGCCAGGTTAAAATTTGCATTTACGATGACCAGGGAAACGAGAAAGTGGTAGCTACTTTAAAAGGCGGGGACTATTTTGGAGAGATGGCCCTGTTAACTGGTGAACCGCGCTCCGCCTCTGTTATCACAACCGAAGATTCGGAAATGTTTGCCCTGCATAAGAATGATTTTGACGTGATCCTTGAAAAATTTCCTTCCATTTCGATCAGTATTGGAAAAATAATGAGCCAGAGATTGCGTGAAACCCTGGCTAAGGCTTCTCACTTGCCCAATGTCAACAAAATTGAAACCGGTCAGGAGGGGCCAAAAGGCAATCTGAAGGATGTTCCTCTGGTTGAGTTGATTAAATTCTGCGAATCAAATTCCCTGACCGGTACGCTAAAGGTTAAAAACAATGGGCAACAGGGACAACTAGAATTTAAAGCCGGGCAATTGCAGAATGTGCGCATGGGCAATTTAAGCGAGGATCAGGCTTTAGACACCATGCTTAACTGGACCGAAGGAGATTTTCTGATTGAACTGAAGCCCTTAAAATTGGATGAACTGGTCGAAGAAAAAACAGAAACAAAAGAGCAGCCCAGGATTCAACATATTCTCATTTTAAGCAATTCCCTGGTGGTGCAAAAGATTATTGAACGGGCTTTGTTAGGTCTGGGTTACAAAGTGTTTAAAGCGCGGAAAATAAGCGAAGGCCTTGATTTACTGGACAAAGAAGGCATACACCTGATCGTCTCCGATATTAAGTTGCCGGACGGGGAAGGCCCCAAATTAATTGAAGCGGTTCGTTCTCAGAGCAGTAATCCGATCATCTTTCTGGGCGAGCCCAATTTAAAGGAAGAAGTGCTGGCGCCCATCAAAGAGGCCAATAATGTAGAGATTACCAATAGCCATGAGGTGAGCGAAATCGTGCAATTAATTGAGCATTTTAATCAAAATGGATGAAGTACTCTTTAAACAGTTACAGCGTGTACCTTTGTTTTCTGAAGTTTCAGAAGAAGATCTGAAAGCCATTTACAATAAGCTAGAACGCGTTATCTTTCAACCAGGCGACATTATCATCCGTGAAGGAGACCTTGGGGATTGTTTTTACATAATCAAAAGCGGGACGGTTAGGGTAGAAACGCATCCCGAAGACGTTGAACGGCCGATTATTTTAGCCCGATTGGAAGATGGCGACTATTTTGGCGAAATGGCTCTGATCACCGGCGAGCCCCGGTCCGCCACAGTTGTGGCTGAAACAACCGTTGAGCTCTGGCGTTTGTTGAAGTCCGATTTTGACCAATTGATTCTGCACAATCCGAACATTACGTTAACTTTAACGCACATGTTAAGTCACCGCTTAATCAAAACCAACAAAACGCTTCAGGAAACTGAAGTTCAGTTTTTAAAGAAGATTCATCCCCGTGGCGACCTGGCATCGTTTGGCTTGATTCGGATTCTCAATTTTGCAGAACAAAATGCACTCACCGGGCGAATTGTCCTGAAGAGAGATGGAAAAACCGCCGTTTTCGAGTATGAAAAAGGTCAGTTGTTACATCTGGAATATGAAAATAAAAATGAAGATGAGGCGCTGGACGAGCTTTTGAGCTGGCAGGAGGGAACCTTCTTAATTGAACCCAAACTCTTTGATCTGAAAAACCAGCCGTTGAGCGAAAATCCCAACTGGTCTGCTGAAGAGACACGCATACTGAATACCTTTGAACGTTATTTCATGGAGAAGCTCTCTCAGCTGATTCAGATTGCCGGCAGTAAAAATTTACAGATTGCTTTAAACAAAGCCCAGAACAAATTAAAAGCTATTTTTGATGAAGTCCAGGGTATCAAAATCGATTTACAACCCGCCCTGACCATTGATTTGTCCAAAATAGACAGGCTCAACGAAAAGCATGTGCTGCTGTTTGCCCTGCTTTTGAGTCAGATCATGCAAAACCTGTCCCGCGATTTAATCGGTATTGAATTTTTCGATGTGCGTTCTTTCCAGCCAGAGATCGATGAAATGCTCGAACAGCAGCAATTTTACACCATATACCAGCAATCCGGCGATATGGTTTAAAGCAGCAGAATCGAGCGCGTTAATTTAGCTTTGATCTCCACTCCTTTTATCAGGCTCTCACTTAATTTTAAAAATAGGTATCCATTGAAAAAAGATAGCATTATAATTAAAGATTTTGTATTTTTATATGATAATGAAAATCGGTTTGAGATGAGTATTATTTGAGAGGGCGTCATGAAAAAAGTATTAGTTTTGGGCACACATAATTCTTGTATTAGCATTATGGTTGCTGCGCTTATGAAACATATCTCTTTTAATCGCATCGATGTTTACAGTGCAGGGCTGCGTCCACAAAAAATTAATCCTTATGTGCAAAAGGTGCTAATGGAAATTGGCATCGATATCTCCAAAGAAAAACCAAAATCCGTCAATGAATTTATTCATACCAAATGGGATATTATCATTACAACAACAGAAGAAGCCCGCGAAAAAGCGGCAAATTTTCTTATTGGAAACACGAAAATACACAAAACGTTTGATGATCCGGCTAAAACAAAAGGCGGCGAAATTGAAAAGATGAATGCCTTTAGGGAATTACGGGACGAAATCAATGAATGGTTAAATGAGTTTATCCCCAGGCATCGGCTGATTCCTGCTTAATTTCCTTTAGTTTTAAACCATGAAGCCGAATAAATGAATCTTGACCTATTTATCCAACTTGGAGGTTTTGAAATGGACAGAAGAAAGGCCCTGGTTGTTGTAGCGAGTTTGTTCTTTGCACTCCTGTTTTCTGGTGTCGCTTTGCCACAAAAAGCGTTCGCACAAGATTCTACCGTGATTACCCAGCATCAAACGACTGTTCAATCCTCTCATGACCAACAAATTACTTCAGAAGAAGAAAATGCACTCGGTAGTGAATTACCTCTGTGGACGGTAATTCCTTTTATCGGAATTTTACTATCCATTGCCATATTTCCTCTGGTGGCTCCAAAATTCTGGCACCACCATTTTCCAAAGGTCAGCGCGGCCTGGGCCCTCATTTTTGCCCTGCCTTTTTTGTTCGTTTACAAGATGGTGGCTGTGGAAAGTATTTTGCATATCTATCTGATCGATTACATTCCTTTTATTATTCTGTTATGGGGACTGTTTACCATTGCTGGCGGTATTTACGTTCGGGGAACCATGCAGGGCAGCCCCCCAATAAACCTGCTGTTGATCTTAATTGGCACGCTGCTGGCTTCATGGATCGGAACGACCGGGGCGGCCATGGTCATGGTCAGGCCATTGCTGCGCGCCAACAAGCACCGCAAACACAAAGTGCATCTTGTAGTTTTCTTTATCTTTTTAGTAGCCAATATCGGAGGATCGCTTACGCCGCTGGGAGATCCTCCCCTGTTCCTGGGCTTTTTACACGGTGTCAGTTTTTTCTGGACCTTGCATCTGGTGCCCGAGATGTCCTTTGTGGCATCTATTTTATTGATCCTTCTTTATCTCATGGATTCCTATTATTATCGTCAGGATAAACAGTTCATACCAAAAAATACGGAAAAAGAACCGATTAAAGTAGAGGGCGCTTTCAATTTTCTGTTTTTGCTGGGCGTTGTGCTGGGTGTCATTTTTAGCGGCGTGGCCCATCTCGGCCACTTTACTGTTCTGGGCGTCCACATGACCGTACAAAACGTTGTACGCGATTTCTGGATCATTTTGATGGGCTTGTTGTCATTAAAGTTAACCAGGAAAGAGATTCGAGAAGGCAATGAGTTTGATTGGTTCCCGATAAAAGAGGTGGCCTATTTATTTGCCGGTATTTTTATGACCATTATCCCTGCCCTGGCCATTTTACAGGCTGGTGAGCACGGAGCCATGGCCGGTTTGATTCGCGCCGTGAAGCATCCCTGGCACTATTTTTGGATTACGGGTTCGCTGTCCAGTTTTCTGGATAACGCGCCTACTTACTTGACCTTTTTTAATTCCGCGCTTGGGAAATTGGGTATTCATGAAAGTGAGCTGCGCGCTGCTTTTGCCGCTGGAACAGCTGCTGAGCAGTTCCCTGAATTTATCAAATATCTGACGGCCATTTCTACCGGAGCCGTCTTTATGGGCGCCAATACCTACATCGGAAATGCGCCGAATTTTATGGTCAAATCGATTGCCGAAGAATCGGGTGTAGCCATGCCCAGTTTTTTTGGCTACATGTTAAAATATTCTATTCCCATTTTAATTCCAACCTTTATTCTGTCAAGTATTGTCTTTTTACGATAGAAGTTTAGGGCTGCCTCTCTAAAAATCAGCGGGGCAGCCTTTTTCCTTTTAAGACAGGACTCTGGAAAAAATATTTGTCCCTTGTAATGTCTCCATAATATTCAAACGTGTTGTTCCAGCCGGACTCGGGGAAAAGCGGAATCTCTTTAATATGGAAGGGATTCCGCACCCCAATGAATTGGGATTCAGGATGGCATAAAGTCTCGAGTTAAAGCTCGAGTTACGCTGAGACTGACAATGTAAGGAACTCTGCTCACGATAAATCGGGGAATCGGAATGACAGACCTATGGCCATTTAATAGTACCATTCAGCAGGCCACTGGTTGAAGCGAATCGGAAACCCCGATTTTCGAGCGCAGGTCAATAACGGTTTTCAGCCTGAGGCAGCAAAAACAATTTCGCACGCTATTGCATTACAGCTTTTGAAGATACTATTCTGATGAGCGAGACGAGAAAGATTTATTTTTAACAATCCTGATTCATCCATTGAAAATATTTGTTAAAAGTGTTAGATTAAATCAATCAAAAAAAGTCGGGAAAGGATTGACTTGTTTTTAGGGAAAGTCGTTGGTTCAGTCTGGTCAACTAAAAAAACAGATAATTTACAAAACTTGCGGTTTTTAATCGTCAATCCCATCAACCTAAAGGCCAAGCCATTAACCGACGTTGTTATTGTAGCCGACGTATTGGGAGCCGGTGTGGGGGAGACGGTGATCTGTGCCTATGGACATGCCGCCCGAAAGGCCATCTGTCCGGAAAATCCATCCGATTTGAGTATTGAGGCTGCCGTGGTGGGCATCGTCGATCGTATGGATGTTGATCCCTCCTTTTATGAAGAATAACCAACAAAGAGAGAAATAGTATGGCATTGAGTGAAGAAGACATCAAAAAAATAGCCCAGGAAGCATTGAAACAATTAGGGCATAGCGCCAGTCCGCAGGCCGTAGAACAGGTGGTTAAAGCCACTTTAAACCGGCTGCAAACCGGAGCTCAGGAACCGGTTAAGGAGTGGAAAACCATTACTTCGGCCCAGCGGAAGCCAATGGCTGAGCGTATTATCATTACGGCCTTTGGTAAAAATCGCGTGGGCATTCTGGCTAAAATGACCGATGCTCTGGCTAAAAACGATTGTGACATCCTGGATCTGTCGCAAAAGTTGATGCAGGATTTTTTTACCATCATGATACTGGTCGATATCTCCGGCAGTTCCCAATCGTTTGAGCAGATTAAAAACGATTTGATCCAGGTAGGCGAATCACTGGATTTAAAGGTTGTTGTTCAACACGAAGAAATTTTTAACGCCATGCACAGGATTTAGTTATGCCGATTGCTTTAGAAGAGATTTTAGAAACCATACGCATGACCGAAGTCGAGCATTTTGACATCCGCACCGTAACCATGGGGATTAATTTGCGCGACTGCGCTACCGACGATCTGAAAAAGCTGAAACAGAATATTTACGAAAAACTGATGCGTGTGGCTGCCGAACACGTAAAAGCTGCGCAAAAGGTTGAAGCCGATTACGGCATTTCCATTGCCAACAAAAGAATTTCCGTAACGCCCATTTCCATGATCGCCGACGGTTTCCGTAAAGAGGATATGGTAGAGGTGGCCGAGGTTCTGGATAAAGCCGCCGATGAATTGGGCATCGATTATTTAGGAGGATATTCCGCCCTGGTGCAAAAGGGCTGTACGCATGGGGAGCTGGCCTTCATTCAATCCATTCCCGAGGCGCTGGCCAAAACCAAACATGTTTGCTCTTCTGTAAACGTGGCTACCACCAAAGCCGGCATTAACATGAAAGCGGTTAAGATGATGGGCCAGATTGTTAAAGAAACCGCTCTGCTTACTGCCGACCGCGATGCCGTCGGGTGTGCGAAACTAGTCGTTTTTGCCAATGTGCCCGAAGACAATCCCTTTATTGCCGGAGCCTTTCATGGGCTTTCAGAACCGGAAGTAGTCGTCAATGTGGGCATTAGCGGCCCGGGTGTTATTTTACGGGCCATTCGGGAAGCTCCTGAAGACCTGGACATAGCTCAACTGAGCGATCGCATCCGCAGGATGGCTTTTAAAATTACACGCGCCGGTGAATTTATTGGTAAACGTGTGGCGGAATTGCAGAATGTCCGTTTTGGCATTGTGGATATTTCGCTGGCGCCCACCCCTATGGAGGGCGATTCCGTGGCCGATATTCTAAAGGCCATGGGGTTTGAAGATGTGGGCGCGCCCGGCACAACGGCGGCCCTGGCTTTGCTGACCGATTCTGTTAAACGCGGCGGGATGATGGCCTCTTCGCACGTGGGGGGAATGAGCGGCGCCTTCATCCCGGTCAGTGAAGATGCCGGTATGATAGCCGCTGCTGAAAAAGGACACATTACTATTGAAAAATTGGAAGCCATGACCAGTGTTTGTAGCGTAGGCCTGGATATGATTGCCGTTCCCGGAGAAACCAGCGCTGAAACCATTTCCGGCATTATTCTGGATGAGTGCGCTATTGGTATTATGAACAACAAAACCACCGCGGTACGCATCATTCCGGTGCCAGGGAAAAAAGCCGGTGAAGTGGTCGATTACGGCGGATTATTGGGCAAGGCGCCCATTATGCCGGTGTCCACGCTGCGCAATTCGATCTTTGTAAATCGCGGGGGACAATTCCCTGCGCCATCCCGGGGATTGAGAAATTAACATGGAGTGCTATGAAAAATACGTTGAAACTGACCATTGCCCAGCAGAATTGCGTGTTAGCCGATCTGGACCGTAATCTGGAAAAACATTATCAGGCCATCGAAGAAGCCATCAAACAGAAGAGTCAGCTCATTGTCTTTCCCGAGCTGAGTTTAACCGGCTACTTTTTGCGTGATGCGGTTGTGGATGTTGCCCTGCATGTGGAAGACCATAAGCTGGATCGCTTGCGCTCTTTGAGTGAACACATTGCCATCGATGTTGGTCTGGTTGAGATGGGCGATAAATTTGAGTTTTTTAACACGCAACTGATTTTCTACAAAGGGGAAGTGATAGCCCGCCACCGCAAGGTTTACCTGCCAACTTACAGCCTGTTTGAAGAGAAACGGTATTTTAATGCCGGCACGCGAATTCGGGCCTTTGACACACCTCTTGGCAAATTGGGTCTGCTCATCTGTGAAGATATGTGGCATCCGACCTCCGGTTTGATTCTGGCCCACGATGGAGCTTCCATCATTGTAGTGTCGGCCGCGGGTGTGGCCCGTGGAATTAACGAAAGCGAAAAGCCGCAAAATGTCCAGGTCTGGGAAACGCTCAATCGCTCCATGGCAGTCTTTACCACCTCTTTCATAGTCTTTGCCAATCGCGTAGGCGTGGAAGACGGCGTACCTTTCTGGGGCGGTTCAGAGATCATTCATCCCTCCGGAAAGTCCCAGATTCAAGCTCCTTATTTTAAAGAGATTAATTTACATGCCGAAATCAATTTACTCGAACTGAAACATGCCCGTGTGAATACGCAACTCCTGAAAGAAGAGAAATTTGACCTTTTACAATACGAATTTAAAAGATTAGCCGAACAAAACCGACACTATTAAATAAATGTTAATTTTTGGCTCAATAATTTAATTGATTGTGCAAAGTTAAAAGTATATATTACTATTTTTAATAATGAGCCAGAAGGAAAAAAAAGGAGGTAAGATGGATTTAAAAGAGGTTAGACAATTAATCAAAATGGTTGAAACATCGGATATTAGTGAAATTGAAATAGAAGAAGAGGGAAAGAAACTACGCATTACCAAACGCTTTCCCTCAAAAAATGGTGAAACCGTAGTCATGCCCACCTATCCTCAGGCCATGCCGGTCATGCCCATGCAGCAAGGCGCTCCACAGATGTTGCCGCAGACTCAGGAACAACCGGCGGTTGTTGCAGAATCGGCGCCAGCCGGCGAACAAAAAGAGGAAATGGCTGCTGGTAAAAACATCGTAGAAGTTCGTTCCCCTATGGTCGGTACATTCTATCGTGCGCCTTCCCCGGACGCTGACCCATACGTGGAAGTCGGGCAAACGGTGGCTGTGGGCCAGACCCTCTGTATTATTGAAGCCATGAAACTCATGAATGAAATCGAATCGGAAGTCAATGGTAAAATAGTCGACATTCTGGTAGAAAACGCACAACCTGTGGAATTTAATCAGGTCTTGTTTCTGATTGAAAAAGCCTGAAAGAGGGCTACGATCAGTCCATTGTAAACAATCTTTTTTAAGGCTTTGAAATAGAAACGGAAAATTTGGCTCGTAGTACAGCCATTTCTGAAAAAGTTGTTTTGACAGGTTTTTAGAACTCTTGCTGATGGCCTCCCTTTGGTGTTCGGTCTGAATCCTGAAATGGGAGGGACGCCAAGCAATGATTCAGCACAAAGTCCTTTTAAAGCAGTTTTTTGATCGTTTAAAACCAGGCAGGTCTGTTAATGTACTAATCCGGATCAGGACTTTGCAACAAATGGCTTGAATCTGGTTCTTACGAAATTCAAAATCAAAAAGCATGTAAAAGAATTTCATTGAAACTAAAATACAAGTTACTTTTCAGCTATTTGTTTCTCATTTTCTTGTTTACCATTGCCTTGCTGGGTCTGCTTTTTGAAGTCAGACAGGTTTCCGTTTCCATCAAAAATCACGCCCGCTATGATATTCATTCCATCATTGATCTCTCACAGCAGTTACAGTACCTGGAAAATTTGAACGCTCATTACATTCTTCTTTTTATTCCAGGGAACACCATACAAAAGATAATCAACCTGGAAAAAGCCCGCCAGCAATTTCACGCCAATTGGGAAAAGGTAAGCGCCAATCTGCAAAAATCAATGCAGGTGAGAGCCTTATTTTTTAGCCCCTGGGAACATTTACCTCTTTTAAAGAAAAAAACAGCCCGGTTTCAGAATAAAGAAGCACAGCCTCTCATTCAAAGGGTGCGCAAAAAATGGCTTGCTTTAGATCAGAACATTAAAAAATCCATCGAATATGTGCGGCTGAAACAATTTAATCAGGCCCGATACCTCAGAGAAACCCGTGTGTTAAACACCTTACGCGATTTAAGGCAGGAGCTGATTCAACTGAATCAGGTGATTGGCCGGAGTAGCATTGATCGGGCTTTACAGATGGCGCGCATGGTGGAAGAAACACAGTCTGTTCTGTTGTACACAGAAGTCTTTTTGTTCATGGTGGCCATTCTCAGCGCTTTTGTCATTGCCCGAAAAATTACACGTCCGGTGGAAGCTTTAAAAAATGGCATTCAACGGATGGCCATCCAGGATTTTTCGGTGAGCATTCCCAATAAACCCAACGATGAAATAGGCGATTTAAGCCGCGCCTTTGAAGAACTGAGCCTGCATCTAAAAGAGGCCGACCGTTTTAAATCCGCTATTCTGTCGCAATTCACCCATGAGATGAAAAGTCCTCTGGGCTCCATTAAACAGGCCACACTGTTGCTGGAGAGTTCCCTGCAGGGCAAAGTGACGCCCACCCAGCAGCGATTTTTAGAGATCATCAAAGGCAATTACCAGACCCTGCAAAATCTGATCTCCACTATTTTACAGAGCGCTTCCTACGATTTAGGCGCCATTCAGTTGAAATATCGGCGGGTGAACGTCGTAAAAGTGGTGACCGAAGTATTGATTAACCTGTCTCCGGTGATTAAGGAAAAAGATTTAAAGGTCAGGATTAATTTTTCTTCTAAAACCATTGATTGTGAATTGGATGTGGAGCGCTTTAAAGAAGTGGTTCAGAATCTTGTGAGCAACGCTGTAAAATTTTCCGATGCAAAAAAGGAGATTGAAATCCGGCTCAGCGAGCGATTTTCTGCCATTCGCCTGACGGTCAAGGATCAGGGCATCGGCATTCCGGAAAAGGAGATCCCCTACATTTTTGAAAAGATGTACCGCGCTTCCAATTCGGAAAAGATCAGCGTTAAAGGTACCGGACTCGGATTGTACATTGCTTCGCAAATTGTTAAGGCGCACGGCGGACAGATTAAGGTCAGGAGTAAACCAGGGAAGGGCAGCGTCTTTACCATCATCTTACCAAAAAATCGTAGAATAGCTGAAGAAGGAGGATGGCTGGATGCCTGAACGCTACAAAATTCTCATCGTAGATAATGATCCGAATGACCTGTTCCTCTGGCAAATGATTGTTGAAGGATTCGGGCATGAGGTGTTCACCTTATCGGCTGGAGAACAGGTATTCGATTTTTTTAAAGGGCAGAGACCGGACCTTATTCTGTTGGACCTCAAAATGCCCGGTCTTTCCGGCATTGACATCAGTAAACGATTACGGGCTACTCCTGCTTACCAGAATATTCCCATCATCATGTTAACCTCGTCCGACGATCTGGGCGACAAGCTGCAAAGCTTTGAACAGGGCGTGGATGACTACGTAACCAAAGAGATGGAGCCTTTAGAAATTTCCAAGCGTATTGAGGCCGTGCTCAAACGTTATCATCAATCGATGGATACCAATCCTCTGACGCACTTACCCGGGAACAATGCCATCCAGCGTGAATTACAAAAACGCATTGAAAGCGGTGAAAAATTTGCCATTGCCTACGCCGATCTGGATCATTTCAAAGCCTTTAACGATGTCTACGGCTTTGTAGAAGGCGATCGTGTGATTCGCTTTACCGGCCAGTTGATTCAAACTGCGCTCTCAGAACAGGGTAATCCCAATGATTTTTTAGGACACATCGGCGGTGATGATTTTGTCTTCCTGTCAACTCCGGACAAAATGCCGATTTTATGCCAGACCATAGTGGATCGCTTTGCAGAACAGATCAGCCAATTCTACAACCAGCAAGATGTTGAGCGGGGTTACTTTGTGGCCCTGAATCGTAAAGGCCAGAAGGAACAATTTCCTTTAATGTCCATTTCCATTGCCGTAGTGACCAATGAACAGCGTTCGTTAAGCAGCGTTGCCGAGGTGTCGCGTGTGGCTACGGACGTTAAAAAACGGGCCAAATCCATATTGGGGAACAGTTATGTGGTTGATCAACGAAAAGCGTAATCAGATCTTTTTGATGGCGGGCGTTCTGTTTTTGCTGAGCTGTGCCGTGCAAAAGCAACTGCGCCCTAAGCCAGAGGGAAAAGAAGCCGCTCAGCGGAAGGTGGTTCTGACCATCGACAGCCTGCTCAAAGCGCGTGATTACACTCGAGCCGAGCAATTTAGCCGTCGTTTTCTGGAACGCTATCCCGGTTCAATTTATGCGGACGATGTGGCTTACCGAATAGCCTACCTGCGTGTGATTGCCGATGAACAAAACCCCTTTTTTGACTATTCCCGAGCGCGACTGGCCTTCCAGCGCATTTTACAAAAATTTCCTGCAAGTCAATATGCTTTGGCTTGTAATAATTGGCTAAAAGTTCTATATTTAAACTCTCAATTAGAAAAAGAAAAAGCCCGATTGCAACGCGAGCGAAAAAGACTGGAGCAGGAACTCAAAGCCAGGATTGAAGAACTCAATCGCTTGCAAAGCACGTTAAACGACCTTGAAAACGTCATAAAGAGATAGGAGGAGGTTTGTTCAAAAAGATTTTAATAGCCAATCGTGGGGAAATCGCCTTGCGCATTATTCGCGCCTGCCGGGAGTTGGGAATTCAGACTGTGGCCGTCCATTCCGAGGCTGACGCCGACTCCCTTCATGTTCGATTAGCTGACGAAGCGGTGTGTATTGGTTCGGCGCAGAGCTCGGAAAGCTATTTGAATCCGGTGCGCATCATTGCGGCTGCAGAGATTACGGGTGCCGATGCTATTCATCCGGGGTATGGTTTCTTGGCTGAAAATGCCAATTTTGCCGATATGTGTGAATCGAGTAATCTGGTTTTTATCGGGCCTCCGGCCAGTGTGATTCGTGATATGGGTAATAAATCACGGGCCAAGGAACTAATGAAAAAAGCCGGGGTGCCGGTGGTGCCCGGCAGCGAAGGCGTGGTTAACAGCCTGGAAGAGGGCATTGAAATTGCTAATGCCATAGGCTACCCGGTCATTTTAAAAGCAGTGGCCGGCGGTGGGGGCCGCGGCATGCGCATTATTCGCTCCGAAGAGGAATTTGAGAGCAATTTTCAGATGGCCCAGGCTGAAGCGCGCGGAGCCTTTGGCGATCCTTCCATGTACATTGAAAAATACATTGAAGAACCCCGACACATTGAAATTCAGATCGTGGCCGATACCCATGGCAATGTGATCCATTTGGGGGAACGCGAGTGTAGCATTCAGCGCCGACACCAAAAATTAATCGAAGAGGCCCCTTCGGCTGTGGTGGATGAGGCCCTCCGTCAAAAAATGGGACAGGTGGCAGTTAAGGGCGCCAAAGGCGTTGGCTATGTGAGCGCCGGTACCATCGAATTTTTGCTGGATAAAGACAAAAATTTCTACTTCATGGAAATGAACACGCGAATCCAGGTTGAACACCCGGTAACGGAAATGGTTACCAATACCGATTTATTAAAAGAACAAATTTTGGTGGCCGCCGGAGAAAAACTGGATTTGACCCAGGAAGAGGTGAAAATTGTGGGACACGCCATCGAATGTCGTATTAATGCCGAAGACTGGGAAAAGAATTTTATGCCCAATCCGGGTCAAGTCGAGTTTTTCCATTTACCTGGCGGACCGGGCATTCGCGTTGATAGCCATGTGTACCAGGGCTACAGCATCCCGCCGTTTTACGATTCTTTGATTGCCAAGCTGATTGCCTATGGACGGAACAGGGAGGAGGCCCTTAAACGCATGAATCGCGCCCTGGAAGAATTTGTAATCGAAGGCCTGAAAACCACCATTCCCTTTCATTTAAGATTAATTAATCATCCAAATTTCATCTCTGCCGAATTTGATACCGGCTTTTTGGAGCGCGTCAATCTTTTAGAAGAAATAGAAGAATAACCAACATTTAAAACATTGGAGGTTCCTATGAATGTACCGGAAACACTGAAATATACGGAAGATCATGAATGGGCTAAAATTGATGGCGATGTGGCAACCATCGGCATTACCGATTATGCACAGGGTGAATTAGGCGATGTAGTTTTTGTCGAATTGCCAGAAGTTGGTAGCACCGTTGAAAAAGGGGAGACCTTTGGCACCATCGAAGCCGTTAAAGCTGTAGCCGATCTTTTTGCTCCGGTTTCCGGCGAAGTTGTTGAAGTGAATGAAAAATTGGGAGCCGAGCCTGAAACGGTCAACAAAGATCCTTATGGTGAGGGCTGGATGATCAAAGTGAAGCTGTCTGATCCAGCTGAAGTAGAGACCTTGATGGATGCCGCGCAATACCAGGAAAAAATAAGCTGATTGCTGAGCAAAACGGGAGGCGTAGGCTTTAGGCCCACATTTAAGTGCAAACCTTAAGCCTGTGCCTACCGGCAGCATCAATTTTATTCCCACTCCGCTTTGCGGGGAGAGGGGGTTAGGCGGTGAGGGGCGATGCCGACTGTCAATCTGAGAATCCCTTACACTGGCAGGACAAATTTTCCGCTGGCGCGGAAAAGTGTATGTGTGTAAGAGTTAAGAGTGTAATAGAATACTTCCCTTAAAAGATCTAGCATTTTAGCGTGCAAAAATTTTTGTGTTAAAGATCCTAACCCCCCGGCCCCCTTCCCTTCTTTTAATAAAGGGAAGGGGGAGCAAATTGTGCCGCTTTGCTGAGTCCTAGCCTTACATGTCAATAAATTTTATTTTTTTCTAAATCTTTGTGCTCTCTGTGGTTGATTTTGGTTGCGGCTCTGCTGCCTTAGTTAATTAGTTTAATGGTTGAAAAGTTAAATGGTGCTGAGTGTCTTTCTGATCCCGCTTTAGCGGGAGAAGAATCCCTCCCACTTGCAGACAATTCGCACGCGCAACGTAACTCGAGTTTCAGCTCGAGACCTTTGTAAGACAGAAGAAACCTTTTCACTGTAAAGTTGAATTTCCCCCTCGCCCCGCTTTTCAGGAGAGGGGGTTGTGAGGCAAGGACTACTTGCCCGCCTTGCAGCTGAAGACTCCTCTTAAAAATCGCTCAGCGCACCCATTTATTTAATTAAAACGAGCTTACGGGCCTTTTTAAAATCCTGTCCCCGGAGCACACAAAAATAGATGCCGGAGCCAATCAGGCGACCATTGTCGTCTCTACCATCCCAGATGAAGCGCTGCCAGCCATTTTTAATTTTTCCGCCGGCCAGCCTGCGGATCATCTGGCCTTGCTCATTAAAAATCGTCAAACGAAACGTTCCGGAGTTAAACGATTGCGGAATGAACAAACGGATGCTGGTCTGTTGATTAAACGGATTGGGATAAGCGGGCTTCAGGATAATCTGTTCCGGAACGGCCATAGGCGGAATGAACACAGAGACAGGGCCGTGTTTTTGCGTTTGTCCGTTAAAGGACACGTCTTCTAACAGGTAAAAATAGGTGTGGCTGGCTTGCAGAGACGAGCTATCCGTAAACAGATAGGTCTTCCCGGTTGAGGAATTTCCCAGTCCTTTTAATTTGGGATGGGTTTCGTAACCGGCAATCCACCGCCAGGTAGAATCGCTCTGGCTCAATCGGTACACATTAAATCCCAGATTCTCAATTTCAGAAGCCGTTTGCCAGCTTAATTGCACAAGCGCTCCGTTCCATTGAGCGGTGAAGGAAGTTAAAGTAACTGGCAAGGATTGATCTGCCAGCTGCACGGCTGTTGTGGCATTCACCCGGCCTGCGCCCAATTTTCCCGCGTACGAAGGGTTTAATGCGTCCAGATCATCGGCGCTGTCAAAAAGCATCTGTTCAACCTGGGGCGCGGTTAACGAAGGATTGTGCGACCAGATGAGCGCGGCTACGGATGCCGCGATGGGCGTGGCCATGGAAGTTCCGCTAAGAGAGGAATAGGCATCTGTTTCTGGCGAAGCGGAGTTGTGATAGGTGCTGTAAATATTATTGCCCGGAGCCGAAATGTCGACCCACGTGCCGTAATTGGAAAAGCTGGCCTTCTGGTCGTTTTCATCCGTTGCCGCCACCGAAGTGATATCATTCCTGCCGTTTAGGTAATCGGTTTGGTCGGCATTGTCGTTCCCGGCTGATTTAAAGATTAATCGCACCCGATTACTCGGGCCTAAGTTGGAGGTTGTATTGTAAAGGAAATAATTAACCGCATCGGTTAAGATAGTTATTTCAGAACTGCCCCAGCTGCAGCTGGCGATTTTGGCCCCGTTATCCGCCGCATAAATAAAAGCGTTGGCTGCAAACTCCATGTCGACCCGACCGCTGGGAAAGTCATCCCAGCCGATGCGTAAGGCCATAACCTGCACGCCATTGCCCCGCGCTTTTGCGTCTTCGCCCCAGCCGCCAGCAACCGAACAAACGCCCAAATTGTTGTTGTTGATGGCGCCCACATTTCCTGCGCAATGGGTGCCATGCCCGTTAAAATCCCGCGGATCGTTATCTTCCACATCATAGTCATCGCCTAAATTAAACAGTTGAGGATTGCCGGTTACGAAATCCCAGCCGATCCAGTCATCGATTTTTCCATTACCGTCGTCATCCACACCGGCCGTGCCAAACTTTTCTGACCAGTTGATCCACATATTCCCCCGACTGTTACCGGGATTTGTGTACGATGCGTTGGCACCGCCCAAATCCTGATGGAAGTAGCGAACCCCGGTATCCAGCACAGCAACGATAATACTGCTGTCACCGGTGTCAACATCCCAGGCGGTGTAAGCATCGACATCGTGATCATTACTTTGTTCAATATGCCATTGCGATCCAACAGAGGGGTCATTGGGCGTTTTATCCAGTGGCATAATGACCGACGGATCGGCGAACAGGACAACATCCAATTGCTGATAGGCCGTAATTAAAGCGGGAATGTCCTGTTGCCTTTTAAATGTGATTTTCAACCACTGGTCCAGAGTGACCGGACGATCGACCGTTCCCTTATGCTTAAAATACGGAAACAACCGTTGCACCTGGCGGGCCTGATAACGCTGATTTAATGAATCGATGGTCGGAATTCCGGTCAATCCTGCCGAAAATTGAGCTGCATCCAATTGGGCCAGCGAAGCACGTTTTATTTTAATGAGCACAACATCGGGCAGGTAGGATTGGGCATACAGGGAACACGCGATTAAAAAGGAAAGGATTAAACGCATTTTACCCTCAAAAAATGATTAAACCACTTGTAATTTGATTAAAAAATTATTAAATCGTTTTAAGATATGAAGATCTTTGTCCAGGAGAAGCATCATGAATCACATTTTAAGTATTTTTTTCTTTCTTGCCAGCCTGGGATCGCTTTTGGCGCAGGATGTTACGTTCAGCCAATTTCCGGCCCATTTGCAGTTGTTTGCCAGAGACCATCAGGATTCTGCGGTCGTGGAAATCAAAGGTTGGGTCAGTAGCCCGGGCCATCAAACCATTACGCTTAATGTGTTCCGGAACGACTCTTTGTGGAAAGAGCAAGATCAATCCTTGAACTATATCACGAATCGAGCCGATTTTTCCTTTGCTCCCAAAATTTATGCCGGAATGTTTGAATATCGCTTCGAGGTCTTTTTGGACGGACAAATGGTAGCACGGGAAGACAGCATCACCTGTGGTGACGTGTTTTTGATCAATGGCCAGTCCAACTCACATCCCAATGCTTCCACTTACAATTTTAGAAGTGAATTCTGCCGTAGTTTTGGAAAACACACCAATTACGATGATTACAATCCCGCCGATACTACCTGGGGCCTTTCCACTCCTCGGGGCTGGTGCAATGATTGTGATTACGCGGTGGGCACCTGGGGGTTAAGACTGCAGCAACTGATTTTAGAAAAATACCGAATGCCAACCTGCTTCATCAATGGCGGAAGCGGCGGCTCTTCGATCAGTTACAATCTACCCGATTCCAATGACCATATGAATTTAAGCACCACTTACGGCCGATTGTTGTACAGAGCCACTAAAGCGCATGTCCAAAATGCGGTTAAAGCCATTTTCTGGCACCAGGGAGAATCGGATTCCAATACGCCTGACGCCGATTATTACGCTGCCCGATTCGATACCCTGTACAGGGCCTGGCAGCAAGATTACCAACCACTAAACAAGGTGTATGTGTTCCAGCTACATCCCGGCACCTGTGGCAGCGACCGTCAGTCAGACCTGCGGGAGATCCAACGTCAATTCAAAAAAACTTACGACAACGTCCATGTCATGGCTACTTGCGGCCTGGTGGGCCACGATGGCTGCCATTACAATGACGATGGCTATCTGCAAATGGCCGCCTGGGTTTTTCGACTGGTCGAACGCGATTTTTACCAGGCTACGGATACACTGAATATTGAAGCGCCGGACATTGAAGAGGTCTATTACCAGGATGCCAATCATCGATCCATTGCCATCCACTACGATCAGCCGGTCATCTGGCCGGACGATACACTGAATCATTCCATGAAAGATTATTTCTACCTGGACGATGAATTCGGTTATGTTAAACAGGGATACACCATCAACAACGGCTACACCGTTGTACTCGATTTAAATACCTCGATGAATGCCCAGCTTTTAACCTATTTGCCCAACGCCACCTACAATCGGTTGCCCACCCAGGCCTATGAAGGGCCGTGGATTCGCAATAAACGCGGGGTTGGCGCGCTTTCCTTTTTTCATGTACCGATTGAATCGGGCCCTTCACGCGTATCTCATCAGAATCAAACGTTAAGCGCTCCCATCTCCGTCAATACCTTTCCCAATCCATCCAATGCGGGCGTGCGGATTGAATTTAAATTAGACAAACCGCTCAAAATGACCATTACTGTTTTTGATGTAACTGGCAAAAAGGTGAGCACCCTGGCTTCCCAAGTCTTTTCAGCAGGAAAACACCACCTAACCTGGGAGGCGGCTAAAAAGAATATGTCTTCCGGAACCTATTGGCTGCAATTTAAATCCGATGACTTTACCCTTGTCAGGAAAGTTGTATGGATTAAGTAATGGCCGAAGCAATGAAAAAGATGTTGTTGTTGGATTTTGACGGCACCCTGTTCCAGCCGGGGCGTTTTATTTCAGAGGAAGATGTAAACCTTCTGAAAGAATGCGATGGACGCCTGGTGCGCGTGATTGCCACCGGACGTTCCTTGTATTCGCTGAAAAAGGTCATCGATGAAGACTTTCCCATCGACTATTTAATTTTTTCTACCGGCGCAGGCATCATGGATTGGGCAACCAAACGCCTCATCCATGCCAGCCAACTCAACGGCTCGCTGGTCGATAGACTGATTGAGGTATTGAAAGCAAAGGGCCACTCTTTTTTTGTCCATCAGCCTTTACCAGACAACCACATGTTCTATTATCACAGCGCAGAGCAATGGCCTCCCGATTTTAAAAGACGGTTCGAGCTCTACCGCTCTTTTGCCCATTCTTTATCGGAAAGAAACTGGCAGGAGCCTGCCAGCCAGATTCTGGTTATCTCGCCTCACCTTAAGCAACTTAGCGGTGAACTCAAATCGTTCGAAGATCAAATTCGCCTTATCCGCACCACTTCTCCGCTGGATGGGAAAACCATCTGGCTCGAAATTTTTGAAAAGAACACCAATAAGGCCCTGGCTGCTCAGTGGCTTTCTACGAGATTAAAGATCGCGCCTGAAAATACCGTCGCCATAGGGAATGACTTTAATGATGTGGCTCTGTTGGAGTGGGCCGGTCAAGCCTTTGTAGTAGAAAATGCTCCGCTTAACCTAAAAAAACGTTTCCGCATTCTCAAAAATACAGAAACGGGCATTCTGGCCACTATTAAAAACCGATTGTAACGTTTACCGGATCAGCAGCAGTTTTTGTTCCTGACGCTCCGCTCCTTGTACAACGGTCAGCAAATAGATTCCCGAAGGCAGTACTTTTGCCCGCCAGGTAAAAATCAAGGGATTCGTTGTACCTTCCGTTTGGGCGAAAGTCTTAATCAGCCGCCCCCGAATATCAAAAATTTTAATGTGCAAAGGCTGGTCATTGACTTTAAGTTGTACAGTAATGGTAATTTGTGAGTTAAAGGGATTTGGAAAACAGCGGACCAATAATGGCTTTCGGGCAACCTGAACATCATTTTGGGGTATGACTTTAATCGTGTCGTGTAGCGTCACGCTGCCATCGACCGCCACACTTCCCAGAATGTACTGGTAACTTAAACCAGGCGCAATCGTAGAATCAACATAAGCGTATGGATGCCCCAATGCGCTGCTCCCTTTACTTTTTAATAAGGGGCATGTTTTGAAATCATCGATCAGAGAAAATGTCTTTTCCCGATCTGATTTTCTCAGGAGTAAAAAGCCCAGATTATCTGATTCGGAAGCCGTTTCCCATTCCAATACCACCTTTGATCCTTCAAAACGCGCCCGAAAAACGATTAAGTTTACTGGTAAAGACTGGTCGTTCCCCAGAGCGCCTGGCGTAGCACTGGCCCGATCGCTGGTCACCAGCCAGTTGCCAGGCGACTGCTGATAAGCGTATTGATTTTCGCCTCCTACGTTTGTCGGTGTCTGGTCCATAATAATGCCATCAAATTGATTGGCGTTTCCTCCGCTCAGCAGAACCCAACGCGTGCCACTTCCCTGCCCCAGATGCAGGTCAGAAGAACCTGGATTAAAGTTGGTGTT
This sequence comes from Caldithrix sp., assembly GCF_056497305.1. Lineage (NCBI taxonomy): Bacteria > Pseudomonadati > Calditrichota > Calditrichia > Calditrichales > Calditrichaceae > Caldithrix > Caldithrix sp. The sequence continues at coordinate 40,997 of NZ_JBSMDE010000023.1, forward strand.
CGGGGAAAGAGTTCCCCATTCATTTTCAAATGTACTTCGATCGCTACCATTAGCCACAATAAGAAACCCGTAAGCTGGCACCATGGTGGAAAAGGAGGGCTGACTCTCATCGGCATTAAAATCGAACACATAGGCTGCCAGTTGAAATGCATTGTCGCTACCGGCTGCACAACGGACTACTTTTGCTGCAGACAGATCAATGTCTGTTCCGCTGGCGTTATAAATTTCTAGAAAGGCATTCTGACTAAGAGTACCGTCGCTGATCTCACTCAGGTAGAGCTCTGGAATCGTAGTACCAGCAGATTTTATTTTTACACGGTAAAAATCAAGAAATGGAGCCAGCCCCGGGCTGCGCGTCTTCTGGCCCTGATCATCTTTAAGCTGTAAATAATAATCCAGATAACCATACGAAGCAGACAGGGAGCCGATTTCAAAATAAAAGGAATCCGGCGCCCCCTGAGATCTTATTTTTGTTTTTTGCCAGAAATTTTGCCCGGCACATCGATAATACACGTAAGAAGCGCTGGTATCAATGGGATTGCCGTTGATTGCGGAAAGGGTGCCTCTCAATTTATCCCCCAGTAAATCGACAGAGTCAATAGGATTGGTGAAGATGCCCGGTCCATCGTTCACGTAATCCAGAACAATCAAGCCCACTTGGGGGTCTGTAACCAGCACATTGCGGGATGGCAGATAAGGGTAACAGCCCCAGAATCCCCGGTACAGAGTGTTTGGATTGGGCTGAATGGTGTCGTAAACAGCGACTTCGAGTAAATTATTAGCATCCGAGGCATCAACAACTCTAAAGCAATCCTGCCAGTAAGACATGTAGATGAGATCAAAGTACCATCGCGAGTGATGCAGGCTGGTTTCTCCTTCATTATTGGTTGAGGTACTGTATTCCGACACAACAGAGGCCATGGAAAGCGGATCAACATTCCAGAGCGCCAGGTGTCCACCGGGCGTTTCATGGTCAACGCTCAGCAATGCGCCCGAATCATGCAACCAGCCGCTGTGTGTTTTGGAGCCGGTATTTTCGATGGTGTAAATGTTCTGGATATTTGATGGATCGGAGACATCCAGAAAATCGACTTCGCCCTTTTGCACAAATCCAATGAGCGTGTCATTCCTGACAAAAATGTGGTGGTAAGTTCTCGACCAGGTTCCCAATTCGAGCGGATTTTGCGGATCACTGATGTCCAGGGCAATCAGATTCACCCCTTCGCGGTCGCTGTCCACATCGGCCAAAAACAACACCGTGTCCGAAATAAAATCGACATAAGCCCCGGAAAAACCTGTTGCATATTCATTAACAACCTGCGCATTGTACGGATCACGAGCATCAATAATTTGCAGAGGCCCCGGGTGAGCAATAGCATAAATGTAGCCATTGTAATATTTGGCATGAAATAGATTACTTGCCCCAGCGGGAATAGGCAGGAAACTGGCCATTACCGGGCGCTGAGGATCAGAGACATCAACAAGGCTGATCCCGGCCTCTGTTCTGGTAACGATTGCGAATTCCCGTCCTTCGCTGTCCGTAAATCCCCAGACATCGGCCACCACAAAATTTTCACCAGCAACCGGACTAAAGTTTGTTGTCGATAACCGGCTAACGTTCAGGATCGATTGAGCCGTCAGGGGAACAATGAGGAGGAATAAAAAAAGCATCCGCAGCAGCAAAGCAAGTCCTCCACTTAAAAGAAAAGAATAATGCTAAAATTAGGTTAATTTGATTCTCATAATATGATTGTAGTCACAATTACCATTAAAATTAACCTGCTTTGAAAATCGTTTACCATGAAAATAAGCTGGAAGGTAAAAGACCATACTTTAGAATACTTCCTTCAAAAGACCTTTCCCGCCTTTTGTGCTGTGTGAGGAGGTAAATTTGTTGAATTGTTGAAATGGTTGCGGCTCTGCTTCATTAAAAACATACATTGGAAGCTCCTTATCCCAAAGAGCTGTGCCGCTAAAGCTGTGAGCTGAACATTTAAAAAGTCCCGTAGGGACTGAATGAAATTAGCCCGCTGTTTCAACGGCGGGGAAAATAACACACAAAACATTGAGCCTCCCCACAGGCCGAAAAAGGAAACCGTTTCAACGGTTTACATGAATGAATATTGAACAAAATCATTACGGTTATTTTACTAAACGTTACTGCTCCTACACGTGCCCACACGCTCGTTTGAAGTTTAATTCATAAAGGGTTTTGCACAGGCCGCATTCCAGACATCTTTGTTCCGGCCAAAAGTTAGTTAACAGGCTGTAAATACTGATAATTCAATAAAGAAAAGAGATAACCTGCCGAAAATTAAGGTTATTAATCAAGAGTATTAAAAACAGATATATGGAAAAAAAAACAGGAACAAGGATTTTTGGAAGAAAAGGATTTTCACTGATTCCATCCTTAATCCTTTTTCTTTTACTGGCTTTCATTCTCAGTTTCCTCTGGTTTCATGATCGGCAGCAAAATCAACAGGCTCTGGAAGATTTAACCGGGGTCATGGCCGATCAGGTTACCTTTCGATTGGAGACCTGGATTAATCAAAGGCTTTCTCTGGCCGATTACCTGGCCCTCAACTGGGTCGATCAATACGCCCATTCTGCAGAAAAATTTAAAAAAGATGTGTTTAACCTGCTTAAAATTTACCCGGGTATTCAGGCTATTAACTGGATCGATCCTTACTGGGTAATTCGCATCGTTAATCCTTTAAAAGGCAATGAAGGCGCCCTGAATAAAGACCTGCACCATCACCCGGCGCAGGATGTAAAACAAGCCATAACGAAGGCCATCAAGAGCCGTTCACTCACCTGTACCCCCGTCATTCCTCTTTTACAGGGGGGCAAAGGCTTTGCTTCCTACAAACCGGTCTTTGCCAACGAAGACCTAATTGGATTCATTAACATCGTTTTCAAAAGCGACACCTTAATTCGCTACTGTCTTAACAATCCCTTTTTACAGGAACATTTTAACGTAGTTATTGAAAGCATCCGCAACGACACCCTTTACCAATCTCACTCACCCGCTGCACCAAGCGATTTCGTAAAGGAAACGCGCGCACAGATCGGTGATAAAATCTGGAAAATTAAAATCAGCCCTACTGCAAAGTTTACCAACAATCAGTTGTCCGTGCGGCGCAACAAATACTTTGTCTTAAATCTGTTCTTTATCCTGACCATCTCCTTTTTGATCTGGATTTTATATCTACGCCATTTAAAATTAAAACAGAATGAAAGACAGTTCCGTTCTTTATTCGAGTCGGCCAATATCTGGATTCATCTGCTGCAAAAAGATGGAACCATCCTCCAGGCCAATCCGATCTTTTTTCAACAGACCAACACTCCGCCTCAGAAGGTAGAGGGGCAAAATTTTGTCCATTTTCTGAACGCCCGATCTAAAAAAATATTCAATCGCTGGCTGGAAACCATCGAAGAGAACCCAGAATTTCGTTCGGAACTGGAATTCAAATTAAACGGACGAACTTCGGGAATTATTGACTGCTCTGGGGTGGCTATCCAGAACGAATTAGGCAAAATTGACTCCATTGTTTTGTATTCGAACAATGTAACCGATAAAAAGAAATTTGAAAAGGCCTTGAACGAGAGCGAAGAGAAATATCGGCAAATCGTAGAACAGAGTCACGATGCTATCTTTATCTATCGCAACAACAAATTCCTGTTTGTAAATGAAAGTTTACAGGACCTTTCCGAATACTCCCGCGATGAACTCTACAGTATCGATATTTTTACACTCATCCATCCGGACTACAGAGAAAAACTGACCCAATTTGCCCGGGCCCGCAAAAAGGGCGACTTTGCCCCACAACAATACACCGCTCAAATTGTCACCAAAAGTGGCCAGATACGAATCTGTGAATTCAATATTAACATTATCAGCTATCAGGGAAAAACAGCATTTTTAGGCACCGTACGCGATATTACCCGAGAACGTGAAGCCTATTCTGCTTTAATCGAAAGTGAAAAACGCTATCGCAATCTTTTTGAAAATGTACCGGTTGGCCTGTACCGGATCGATCAGCAGGGAAAGGTTATTGCCGCCAATCCCACGTTGTTAAAATTATTGGGGTTTGCTTCCCTTGAAGAATTGCAACGGATCAATTTCTTCTCTCTTTATGTTGACGAAAAATCCTACATACTCTGGAAAAATCTGTTGAAATACAGCGAAAAACAACATACCCACGAAACCAGGCTACGCAAAAAAGATGGCACCATCATCTGGGTTCGGGATACAGCCAAGGTTTATCAGGATCCGGAGACGCAACAATTGTTTCTCGAGGGCGTTTTAGAGAATATTACGGAACAAAAGCGGGCACAGGATCAGCTCGTTGAAAGCGAACGGCGTTTCAAAGAAATGGCCAATTTACTGCCCCAGTGCATTTTTGAGACCAATGAAAAATTACGACTTTCCTATGTTAATTCTTTTGCCACCCGTCTTACCGGCTACAGCCAAACCGAAATGCTCAGCGGCATGAATATTCTGGAATGGTTTCCAAAAGGACAACAAACAAAGGTGGAAGCATTTTTTAAAGCCTTAATGCAATTGAAGCGCCCACCGCAAAACGAATTTACCGCTTTGCACAAAGAGGGTCAATTACAGCCTGTGCTCATCTTTGCCGCCCCGATTCTTAAACGGGACGAAATCATCGGCATTCGTGGCGTTTTAGTTGACATTAGTGAACGCAAACGTTTTGAACTCGCTCTGCGGGAAAGCGAAACGCGTTACCGCAGTCTGGTTGAACAGTCTCCAGACGCCATCGTTGTACATGAAAATGGCCGGCTGCTTTTTGTTAATCAATCCGCTGTAAAAATTTACAGGGCCAGAACGGCCGATGATTTAATCGGACAGTCCGCTTTAAATCTCGTGCATCCTGAATATAAAGAGATTGTCAAACAACGCATCCTGATGATGTTAAAAACGCAAAAAAGTGTGCCTCTCATTCAGGAAAAACATATTGCACTCGATGGAACAGAACTGGACGTGGAAGTTGTGGCCACCCCCATCGAATATCAAGGCCGAAAGGTAAATTTAGCAATTGTCAGAGACATCAGTGAACGAATTAGATACCAGCATGCTTTAAAAGAATCCGAAGGCCGTTTCAAAAGTATTTTAACCAGTATGGTCGACATGGTATTCCTGTTTGATCCCAGAGGTAGGCTGTTGTTCTTTAACATGCCCGATCCACAAGAATTTCATATTGAATTAAAAAACTATTTAGGAAAGCCCATTTTTCGCCTCTTTCCAGAAACCCTAAAACTGCAACTCAGAACAACTATTCAAAAACTAAATCAGGGTAAAACTGTAAAGCTGGAATTTAACCATCTGCCCCACGGCAATCAGCTAAAGTGGTTTTCAGCTAATGTCACTCCCATGATAATCGAAGACCAGATTCACGGCTATGTAGCCGTAGTGCGCGACATTACGCAACGTAAAGAAAGCGAACTTAAACTCAGCCAGGCTTTGAATGAAAAGGAGATTCTCCTGCAGGAGGTGCATCATCGGGTTAAAAACAACCTGCAAAGTCTGTTTTACCTGATTCAAATGAACAAGGAACAGGTGAAAGACATGAACAGTATTGAAATTTTCAATAATTTGCAAAATCAATTACGCGCCATGAGCCTGGTTTACGAACAACTGTACCACTCCACCAATCTGGCGGCCATAGACATGAAACACTATTTTTACACTCTTCTTACCAATGTGCGCCATTCGTTTGCCAATAGCAGAGAAGTAAACATTGTATCAGAAATTGACGATATTACTTTATCGGTGGATCAAGCATTACCCTGTGGTTTAATCGTCAACGAATTGTTGAGTAATGCTTTTAAGTACGCATTTAAAGACAAAGTACATGGTAAGAAAGAAATCTTCGTCGGTTTTAGGAAACAAAATGATCAGTACCATTTAATCGTTCAAGATACAGGAATGGGATTTACTTTGCCTAAAGATTTAAGTTCTCTTAAATCTATGGGATTAAAACTTGTACATTTGTGGGCAACACACCAATTAGGCGGAGAAATCCAATTTTCCGGGGAAAAAGGTACTAAAATTAGCATCCAATTTTCAATAAAATAAGGGTGGGGATCAATGGACGCGACAAACATATTTATTGTTGAAGATGATGCGCTGGTCGTTTCGCATTTAAAACAAATTTTGCAGGAGTACCAATATGAGGTAGCCGGAATAGCCGCTTCAGGCCAGGAAGCCATTTCTTTAATCGATGCTACAAAACCCGATCTGATATTGATGGATATTCGGCTTCGGGGCCCTATGACCGGTCTGGAAACGGCCAGTATCATTTCACAAAAACACAAGATTCCCATTATTTTTCTCACGGCTCACCTGAACAATGAATACTTAAACCAGGCTAAGATGGACGGGGCATTTTCTTACCTCCTAAAACCCGTACGGGGCATCGACTTACACACCAATATCCAAATGGTCTTATTCCGTCACAAAACCGAAAAACGACTTCAGATCGTAAATACCATTTTAAATACGCGCCAAAAATTAAACCGCTTTATTCTGGAAAAAACTGATCGCGAATCTTTGCTCTCCGAAATTGGCCAGTTACTGGCTGAATCCGGCGTCTTTGCCTCCAGCCTGCTTATTACCGATATTCACTTCAACAAGCCAAAGTTCTACTTTTATCCTGAAGATTGTGGGGAAATAATCGACATAAAAAATTCAGTTAGTCAAAACGAAATCCCCCTATGCATTCAAAAATCTTTAACAGCAAATGATGTGGTCATCTTTCAAAACAGCGAAGAAATTTGTTCTCTTTGTCCCTTTAACAGCTTCCATTCTGACCACTATCACTTAAGCTATGTTTTAAAATACAGAGAGCAACGATATGGCGTACTGACTACTTTTCTCACCCCAGATTTTTCTCCAGAAAAGAAGATCGTAGAGTTGTTTAAGGAATTAGGGGACGATCTGGCTTTTGCCCTCCATAAATTTGAATTAGAAGATCTGCAACAAAAAGCGCAAAAGGCTCTGGAAGAGAGTGAGTACAAATACAGAATTTTGAGCGAAAACGCCCTGGTAGGCGTATTTTTAGTGCAGAATAATAAATTCAAATATGTTAATCCTCAAATGGCTAAAATTTTTAAATATCAGAGTCCTTCAAAAATACTGCATTTAAATTCCTTTCTGGATTTATGCCATCCTGACAACCGGCCATTGATCAAAAACATTTTTGATCAAATTCTAACCCAAAAAGATAAACCGTTGCACATTGAGTTTACCGGGAAAGATAAAAATGATAAAAACATTGAAATCGAATTACTGGCTTCGCACATTAACTACCAGGGCCAATCAGCCATTTTAGGTAGTCTCCTTGATATTACAGAAAAAAAGGAAAAAGATCAGATTATTCATCTTCTTTCAATAGGCATGGAAGCCAGTCCGGTAGGAATTTTCATAACTGATATTGGAGGAAAAGTCGAATATGTGAATCCAGCTTTTTGTAAAATTACCGGTTATGAAAGGGATGAAATCATTGGACAAAAGACCAGTATTTTAAAATCGGGCGAAACGCCGGACGAGCTTTACTCCCTGTTGTGGAATACGATTTTAAAAGGAGAAACCTGGACAGACGAAATCATCGATCGCAAAAAAGATGGCAGTATGTTCTGGGTAAAGATGTTGATTGTACCGATTAAAGATGAAAAAGGAACGATTACTCATTTTCTGGCCATTCAAGAAGACATCACGGACAGAAAAAAGCTGGAACAACAGTTATTACAATCCCAAAAGATGGAAGCCATAGGCCGATTGGCCGGCGGAGTAGCCCACGACTTTAACAATTTACTCACCGTGATTAATGGCTATGCTCAGCTTTTGCTGTACAACCTTAAAGAAGATGATCCGCACCGCAAAAAAGCGGAACAGATTTTTCAGGCTGGTGAAAAGGCCAAAAATCTGACCAGTCAGCTACTGGCCTTCAGCCGCAAACAAATGCGTCAGCCCCGCGTTTTGAATTTGAATGAGGTTATTAACGGTTACATGCCGATGCTAAAAAGTTTATTGGGAGAAAATATCATCATAGACATGCAACTGGAAAACCAATTATGGCCCATAGAAGCCGATGCCCACCAGCTGGAGCAAATTTTGCTCAATCTGATCGTAAACGCCAAACAGGCCATGCCAGATGGCGGCAAGCTATCGATTATTACACAAAATTTCACCATTGATAAGTCTTTTGTAGAAGAAAATGCCGGTGCTCGTCCCGGCGATTTTGCGCAACTCTCAGTCGCCGACACAGGAATAGGTATGGACGAAGAAACATTAAAACACATCTTTGAACCTTTCTTTACCACTCGCGGTGTGGGGGAAGGTACCGGTCTGGGCCTTTCCACAGTTTACGGGATCGTTAAACAGAATGAAGGTTTGATTTACGTAAGCAGCGCTCCACAACACGGCACCATCTTTGATCTCTATTTTCCCAGAGTGAAAAATGGGAAAGTCATCAACCCGCAACAGGAAAGAGAAGATCAGGAAATTCTGCGTGGTAGTGCCACCATTTTATTGGTAGAAGATGATGCTGATGTGCGCAAACTCACTGCCCGCGCCTTATCTTATTTTGGTTTTAAGGTTTTTACAGCCCGCGATGGCAAAGGAGCCTTGCAACTGTTGAACACTCATCCCCGGAAATTTGATTTGCTGATTACAGATCTGGTGATGCCCAATTTAGATGGCAAAAAACTGGCGGCCATGATTCACGAAAAATTTCCTGATCTGCCAGTGCTGTTTATTTCTGGTTACAGCGAAAAAGAATTTAGTGAAGAAAACAGAGATGAACTGCCTAATTTTCTCCAGAAGCCCTTTTCACCGCTTGATCTGGCACGAAAGGTAAAAAGGATATTAAAAGAAGGGCTGAATCCAGCAAAAAATTAGAGGCTTTCCTAAGGCGCTAGATCTTTTAAGGGAAGTATTCTAAGGCAGCA